>JALWQP010000092.1:0-28028 GCA_027083045.1 Desulfurococcales archaeon | reverse complement strand
ATATTATGCTGGCCACGAAGGTCTCGATCCCTAGATCCCTGAAGATCTTTGCGAAGAGTGCTGCTGATACAACGTCTCCACCGCCTCCAATACCCACGAACAAGATCTTTTTATAACTAAGTATTTCCCGCAATGCACTGCACCAAATAACGATTTAACCACTAATACCATCTATGTTTCCGGGATGAGGGTCTATAACTATGGCGAAGCCTAGAGTAATTATTGTTACAGGAACTCCTGGCACGGGAAAGACTAGTGTCAGTAGATTATTGGCGGAGAAGCTTGGATGCATACATTTGGATGTGAGCCGATATGTTATCGAGAACAGGATGTATGTATCCTATGATGAGGAGAGGCAGAGCTACGTCATCGATGAAGATAAAGTAAGAGAAGCAATAAAGAAACTAGTTGAGGCATCACAATGCATAATTATCGATATACATTATCCAGAGCTCCTCGACTTCCTGCAACCAGACATAGTCATAATCCTCAGGACAGCGCCGGGAATACTGGAAAGGAGGCTTAAGCCCAGGAGTTGGCCGGAGAATAAGGTTAGGGAGAATATAATGGCCGAAATACTCGGTGTACCTACAGCTAACGCGCTGAACATCGTGGGCCCCGACAAGATATACGAGATCGATACTACTGATAAGAAGCCTGAAGAAGTTGTTAGGATAGTGTTAGAAGATATATTAGAGGGTAAGGCTAAACCAGGGCCTAAAATAGACTGGTTATCCAGGATGAGTCCTGATGAACTGATAAAGTATGAGTACAGTGGTTGATCAAGATGCCCTACGGTTTCTCCCTAGCGGGATGGAGTGATATAAGGAGAGTAGTGTCGAGAGCTGATGTTGTGCTGGAAGTTATCGATGCACGTGACCCCCTAAGAACTCGTAGCCGTAGGCTTGAAAGAATAGTGGAAGAGATGGGGCGCGAGCTCCTCTTGGTACTTAATAAGAGCGACCTAGTACCGAGAACCATAGTAGAGGAATGGGTACACCTCTTCAGGGACAGAGGCTATAGAGCAGTATATGTGGCGGCTACACGGCACTGGGGAACAAAACACCTGCGTCGAGCGATAAAAGAGGCAGCCCCTGCGCTTCCAGTCATTGCCGCCGTTGTTGGCTACCCGAAAACAGGTAAGTCTTCCATAATTAATGCCTTAAAGGGCAGGCATTCAGCATCAACTAGTCCAATACCTGGTAGCCCAGGATATACTCACCATGTCCAGCTCTACCGTGTCGAGAAGAACATACTAATGATAGATACCCCGGGTGTAATCCCGGTTGAGGGAGGAGAGCTAGAGAGGATAATAAGGGGTCAGAGTCCCGAGCAACTAGACGACCCTGTCCCTCCAGCGATAAAGCTTATTGAGAGAATATTAGAACATGTACCAACAGCTTTTATCCAGGCGTACAAGATAAGGGCTAGGGAGCCGATTAAGATACTCGAGGAGCTCGCCAAGCATAGGGGGTGGTTCTACAAGAAGACGAAGGAGCCCCTAATAGAGGAGGCAGCCAGAACGATCATAAGGGATTATCACAGGGGGAAGATACCCTTCTATATTAAACCCACAAGAACCATTATTCTTGACATGGTGTGAGAATGTTTCCAGACGAGCTCGAGAGATACCATAGACAACTGCTTGTTATCGGCGAGGAGGGTCAAGAGAAGCTCCGTGAGTCAGTAGTTCTAGTTGTAGGCGTTGGTGGACTTGGATCAATAGCGTCACTTTATCTGGCAGCAGCCGGCGTGGGCAGACTTGTTCTAATAGATAATGGACTCGTAGAACTCAGCAATTTGCAGAGACAGATCCTCTATACCACAGATGATCTAGGGAGACCCAAGGTGTACTGTGCTGCTAAGAGATTAGGTTTACTCAATCCCAGCATTAATATACATCCTATTTACTCAGAGGCATCACCTGATCTTTTAAGACGTATAATTAGGGAGGTAGATCTCGTCGTTGACGGTCTAGATAACTGGGAGACCCGCATTGTTGTTGATAAGATATGCTATGATCTCAGAAAACCATTTATTCACGCGGGAATACATGGGTTCTATGGCCAGCTATACATAGCATGGCCCGGTAAAACACCTTGCCTTAGATGTGTGTTTCCACACCCTCCGAAAAGAACTGATAAGCCCATCCCGGTATTCTCGACAACGCCTGGTATTCTCGGGTTGCTTGAGGCCAATGAAGCACTGAAGATCTTGGCTGGTGTGGGTGAGCCCCTCCTGAACAAGATACTGGTCTATGATGGTAGGACAGGGTTATTCGACTACGTCGAGATAAAAAGTAGTGATTGTAAAGTATGCGGAGAGTGATAACTTCAGCTAGCCCCCCATCTCTGGGGTAGTAAACACCACTCTATCTCCATCCTTAAGCCTGTACGCGGGCTCGTCAACGGGTTTCCCATTAACAATGATAGTGAACACTAGTCTTCCCTCTTTGACGCCCCTGTAGAATCTCTTACTGATCTTTTTGCCTATTTCTTCTAACAGGACCTCAACAGTAGCTTTTTCTGGTAGTTCTAGTTTTGCCAGGTGTTTTCCAGTGATTTGCCCTGCCCTTGCTAGAAATACTATTGTGACCCGCATTTCATCATCAGTAATTGAGTCTACGGCAACGAATTATATCTGTTATGATTGAAATTAAATCGAACAAGTATTTTTCTATGTTATTAATCAGATAGCTATTTCAAAAACCAAACGGCGTAATAGGACATATTGACACACATATTCCTTGGGGAACACGATGAAAGTGTTGCTGACGCTTCCACCCGGTATCCATGACCTAGAAATATATAAAGTTACAGGTCTTACAGCACCTCCTCTAGGCCTAGCATATATTGCAGCGGTTCTCGAGCGTGAAGGATACCGTGTCAAGATACTAGATACTCCTACACTAAAAATGGATCTTGCTGCATGGCTTCAAAAAGTTAAATCATGGTCTCCCGATGTAATAGGTTTCTCGATCCTCACACCTACCGCGCCGAAAGCATACGTGGCTGCAAGGAAGATCAAGGAGGAGATGAACGACATGATACTTATTGCTGGTGGACAGCACCCCACGTATATGTGGAGTGAGACCCTGGATAATGGGTTCGACATAATAGTTAGAGGGGAAGGCGAGATAACGACTAGAGAGCTCATAAAAACCATCGATAAACATGGAATGGATCCCACGAAGCTAAGAAGAGTTGCTGGTATTGTTTTTCGCGATAAGCATGGCAATATAGTTGCAACAAGGGAGAGGCCCCTTATCCACAATCTTGATGAGCTTCCCTGGCCTGCCCGTCACCTTCTTCCCATGGATAAATATACTTTGTTCGGGAAGAAGATACGGGTTGCCCACATAATGGCTAGTAGGGGGTGTCCATATGGATGCATATACTGTACGACAAGCTATTACTGGGGCAGAAGGATACGCTACCGCTCCCCCAGGAATGTTGCTGAAGAAATAGAGTTCCTTGTTGATAAGTACAGGGTAGAACACGTAGTTTTCACCGATGACGAACTAACAGCCAATAGACGCTTCGTCTACGGGCTCATCGAGGAGATGAAGAAGAGAGGGCTAGATATAGGATTCGCCTGTGGCGCCCGGATAAACCATATGGACAAGGATTTCATGAAGTTCCTCTACAACAATGGTTGCGTTGCACTCTACTTCGGCGTAGAATCCGGGACACAGAGGATACTGGACAAGATCGGGAAGATGATAAGCCTAGACCAGGTTAGAAAGGTGTTTAGATGGAAGAGGGAGATCGGCGGCTTCGCAACGGCTTCTTTCATTCTCGGATTTCCTTGGGAAACGATCGATGATATGAAGAAGACCGTGGATCTCGCCATAGATATTGATCCCGACTATGCGCAGTTCACGGTGCTGACACCATATCCGGGCACACCCTTGTTCGACTATGCAATGCGGTACGGCTTGATCGAGGACTGGAACTGGGAGCACTACACGACGCTGAGACCTGTTATGAGGGGCTTCAAGTTTACACGGGAACAGGTCGCCAAGATGCTCAAGTATGCCTACAGGAAATTCTTCATAAGATCGGCGTTTATTCTCCGCGAGCTCAGGGCTGGGAGGCTGAAAGATATACTCGGGATCATAGCTCGTGAAACAATATCTATTCTGGCCGATAAACTTAGAAACATTATAGGGCGCTAGGCTGCTCCAGCGGTCTAACCCCCTATACCTTGTAAAATAATCTTTACCTCTCCTCCGGATTCTATGATGTAATCTGGATCATCGATTAAATGGCCGTTATAGACTATAGCAACGGAATCAGGGTCATCTATGCCTAGCTTTCTCAGGATCTCTCTCAGCCTGAGTCTTTTCTCCTTAAAAACAACTTCTCTCTTATCGGGGAGAACCACTGCCTTGATCATTATTGTTAGCCTTGACGCTGTTATCTAGCCATTTAAGATAGTCCGGATAACCCCCTATTATGGGTAAGGCTATGATCTCGGGTACCTCATAGCTGTGCAGCGACTTTATCCTCCTCACGAGTTTGCCCAGCTGGGTCACCTTAGTCTTAATGATTAGGAGCGCCTCGCTGCTTTTCTCGACTTTGTTGTTCCACCAATAGATGCTCTCTATTTTCTCGGCTATATTGGTGCATGCTGCCAACTTGTTCTTGACTATGTCTTCAGCGATGCGCTCGGCCTCCTCTTTATTGGAGGTTGTGACTAGTACTAGGGTCCATCCACCACCGATCATGATTATGCCTCCACGGTAACCGGGCTATTGCTCGTAGCCATTGATTCGGCTGTTTGGTGCTCGGTCCTAATATCGATTTCGAATGAGCCAAGTCTTAGTGCCTGAAGCAGTTTCTCGCCAAGACTTGTCAGCTTGTATACCCGGTGTGTCCCCCTAGAGTAAATCGTTGTCACGAAGCCCAGTGCTTCAAGAACGTGGAAGGACGCGAGTACCTCGTACCTGGGAAGCCCTGTCTTGCCCGCTATGTCTCCGGGGTTTCGTGGTGCCTTGTAAAGCTCCTCGAGGATTAGTCTTAGCTTCCACTGCATCTCGTCTCACCGGTAACATGTATTGCGGGGAGCGTTGGGTTTTAAGCGGGGAGGGTCATCAGGTATTTGTCCAGGGGTTTATCTGTTTTCTTCGACATAGATTGATTTACTAGTGTACAGACTAGTGTACTATGGGGTAGGATGAACTATTGACGGGCTATGGCGAGATCAGAGGTGCTGTGAGCATCGCTGGTAATACTATATCTGTTACCGGCGAGGGAGACGTTATCAAGTATAGAAGGGAGTGGAGAGGCGGAGAGTACACGCGTCTCCTCGTCCGGCCTAGGAGGCTTGAGCTCGTTCCAATGTATCCTGTGCTGCTCCCCAAGAAGATAACTAATTATGTAATGGTGAGGCTTCTCGAGCCCATCCATATCCCTAGTCGTGGAGAAGCAATGATCTATATCAAGATACCTGTGGAGCTCGCTATAATGACTTATGACAGGTATAGGAGATACGACTTGGTGGATGTATTCCCCATTATGAAGATCAAGTATGTACTGTACGGTTCACCTGACAGAGGACTAATAGCACGTTACTGGGAATCAGTCCCCATGACCGACCCGCCGGACACGAGTATCGGCGAAGCCCGCGTCCTAGTTAATATTAGGAGCAGGTATGATGGATGGGTAGAGATAGGGAGGATTCTCCTTGACTCACAGATACTCAAGCTATACTATGTGCCCGGCACGTGGAGGGCTAGTACGCAAGCCATAACAATGGTGGTCAATAGCCCCGCGACCGCAACCATATACTATGGACGCAAAGTCGAGATGGAGGCAAGGCCTGTGCATGACCCGCCCGGGCTTAGGCCTCCAAGGATACTTGCGCGCACCGAGATGCTATATGGTCTGAGGTGAGGTTTGATGGAGGAGTTAAACTTCACGTCAGCGTTTTACTGGATACGTGAAGTAAACTGGCCCGGCCTCCTGATGGCGATACTGATAATCGTGGGCGGTCTTCTGATAGCGTCTCTGCTCCGAAAGCTCATATATAAGCTCATGATAAGAGTTGCCCCGGAGCCTGTTTCCAGGAATGTGTCGAGGGCTATCTATTACATCATAGTCTTCGTAGCCGGGATCTCGGCTCTTGGGAGCCTAGGCATAAATCTCACGGGCGTCTTCCTCGCGGGTGGTATAATAGGTATAATCCTGGGCTTCGCTCTCCAAAGTATAACGGCAAACCTGTTCTCAGGCCTATTCCTGTACTGGGAGAAGCCCTTCAGTCCCGGAGACCTAGTAGAGGTGAGCGGCGTGCAGGGATGGATAACCGATGTAACGATCATGTCGACCAGGATACTCGGCCTTGACGGCGTCAAAGTCAGGATACCGAACCAGGAGGTGTTCCAGTCCAGGATCAAGAACTACAGCATGACAGCTGCACGTAGACTAGACTTCATAGTGGGCATTGCCTACAAGGAGGACGCGGAGAAAGCATATGAAGTCATAAGGAGAGTGCTGGACGAACACCCGCTCGTACTCGTCCACCCGGCTCCCGACGTCTTTGTGGAGGAACTTGGAGATAGTAGCGTCAATATAAGGGTGAGGGTATGGGTTCCATCAAAGGGGATGCTCTGGTACGAGGTCTACAAGGACCTGCTATGGAAGATTAAGAAAGCGATAACCGAGGCGGGTATAGAGATACCGTTCATACAGAATGATGTATGGTTCAGGACCCCGCTCGAGATAAGGATTAAGAAGGAAGAAGATAGAAGGAAGCGACTCCAGTCCTCATCTAGATCTACACATCGATTCGAGGAGTGATACTGAGGCCTTTCTAGCGGCTTCTTCAAGTATTTTCTCGGCCTCCGAGGCGCTGAGCCCTGTGAAGCTCGCTATGTCTGTTATTGTTTTTCCCTGTAGGAGCCTCGCAGCAAGCACGTGTTTCTCCTTCTCCCCTAGATGGCCCCAGTCCAGTTTATCGATATGTGTTATGAGGATATCCGCTATGCTCTCTAAATAGCTGTTTTTGCTGGCGATGTATTTCTTGAGCCTCGAACAATCCAGGATGACAGGTATTTCTCCGGGCGTTAGCGAGCCCAGTGCCTCCACGAGCTTCTCTGTACCGAAGTCCCTGTACGATATATGGGCTGTAAGAGCCAGTACCCGGTAACCTATCCTCGAGAGCATTTCCTCCACATATTTTTTCTCATTATCGAGGATCTTTATCACGGCTACGTTTTTCTCCCCGGTAGCCCTATTGTACCTAGGGCTTACATAGAAGGCCTTGTAGCCGTTCCTAGTCCAGAACCTTATCGTCGTGTAGCCCGAAAATATTGCTCCCACACCATGTTTATCGGTGCGTTGCGCCTCCCTCTCGATCTCTCTGAGCAGCCTCGACCCTATTCCTCTCCTCTGCAGTGATGGCGTAACGGCTATCCTTACAACACGCCATATCCTCAGATCCCCTGCTTCTACGCCGTACCTCGATATCTTGTCGATGAGCCTGACAGACCTGTCATTGCCGCCCGTCTCCTCATGTCTGAGCTGAGCGACAGCGACAATGTCTCCCCTGCCGTCAGCCACGCACCTGATGTCGAAGTAGTCCGTGTCCAGTAGGAGGACGAGATCATCTGGCTCGTTCCTGTAATGAGCCGTTACCAGTAGACCATATATTCTGCGGAGCAACTCGTAATCCCCTACCAGCTCGTCCTTGTCGACTACTCTGTACTGGAGGGGCTCAACGACCTCTTTCTTATCGAGGGGCTCGGCGTCTAGGTGGAAAACCCTGTAGAAGAGTTTTTCGAGGGGATCGCCGGGATAATAGCGTATAGGCCTCGTCAGCTTGACAACGATTTTTCTGCGGAAGTACTCCTCCATTATCTTGAGGATTGCCCGTCCGCTTCCTTCATAGCCGTGGATAGTGGTTGAGGCTATGACTTTCCCGATCCTCCTATACCACCTCATGAGCCTAGCAACTCCAACAGCCGCTGCCTCATCCACGAACAAGGGCTTATCAAAGCCGTCAATCTGTCTCCAAGGCCTCCTATACACGATGGTCGAGCCGGAGCTGGAGACACCGGTGATAATCCCGTCCCTCATCTTCACAGCGGCTCTGATGCCTAGAGCCTCTAATCCCCTGATTAGGTGTTTGAAGAAGCTCTGAACAGCCTCAGGGCTATGTCCTACCACGCAGTACCGGCCCCTACGCTTAGCCATGACATATGCCGCCATAAGCCCCAATACACTGCTCTTACCTCTCCCCCGGTCACCGATAACAATCAACAACTTGTTCCTACCATAGAGGAACGAGGGGAGAGAGCGGAGGGCGCGTGCTTGTCCTGGTGACGCCGTCAAGCATAGGAGTCTACGTATAATCCTATCACTGCTCGAGACACTGGGACTGAACTTGGTCTCCGGGGGCTTGACAGTATAGATATTCAGGCCCGCGAGCTCGCCATGCCTATAAATGGCCGTGTTATCCGCCTCACGTACCCGTGCCTCGAAGTATTTGCCGAACCTTGTCTTCGACAGCTCCCTGGATACTTGGAGCAAGTAGTAGCCAGCCCTCGAGACGAGCTCCATGGTCGCGGCCAACAGGTTTCCGGGCCAGCCCCTACCACCCTCTAGTAGTAGCGCGACACTCCTATACTCCGCACCAAGCAGTCTGTGGGCATCCTTAAAGGAGACAGTCTCACTGCACTGTTCTAGGCTGGTCTCTGCATATCGAGATATGCATAGTTCGTACTCAGCATCATTGCTAATTTCTTCCAGTGTGCTCGGCGCCCCGACAAAGTATATGAATCCACGCCATCCTAGATTGGTCAGCTTCCCAGCTACTTCGCCGATCCCCATCTTGATCACCTTGACTATGATACATTATCCATTACTATGTACAGTGTCTTATAATAAAATAAACTTGTATCCCAGGCCATAGACGGGTTGTTCCAGACATGTTCCGAGACAGGGATAACTCCCCGGTTACCAAGCCGATCGAGCATAGACCCGGGACCAAGTACTCTAATGGTATAGTTAATCCCCACTTAACTTTCCAGCGGTAAAGTTAACCCACCATCCGCCCAGAACTGTACATAGCTACAATACAGTATCCAAAAACATATAATAAATAACAAAACAATATAAACTGTAGGACAGAACTACGAATAAATGAAGAGGACAAACATATAGGGAACCGATTGGCCCTGCAGAGCTCTAAGGAACCAACCACGTAATACCGACTAGAAATGGGGAGCACCCCTAAGTAGATTATATCTAGGTAGGCAGAATAGTAGCTCAAGGTTATCTGCAAAAGGAGTAATACCATCATAAAACGCTAACAATGTAGAAAAAATGTATAAGAGTATAATAGTTCAATGAATAACTAATGGTTATTTATAAATTTTATTTTAAACAATAAATGTGTGCAAAACTGATGAAGTATTACCTGGAGCTGTTATCTGGTCTGGGAACCCGTTATAATATCTAGCTCAGACAACGTTTTTCCACGTGTATCACTGGTTTGAAGTAATACTATCATGAATTCTATACAGTATTAGGTAATATTGAACTCTATCATTGTATAAAAGATATAGAATCAATATTATTTGACTTGAAATAAAGCTGGTAAACTATAATGTAGTCTACAATATAGTCTATTCTACTGTAACAGTTTTAGCAAGATTTCTCGGTTTATCAGGATCATAACCTTTGTTTACTGCAATATAGTAGCTTAACAGCTGCATAAACGGTGTATGTGTAAATGGGACAAGCAATTTGTTAGCGGTAGGAGTCTCTATCCTTATATCCAGTTTACATTCACTACATGTGTTCGTGGATAATACACCGATCGTTAGAGCTCCACGGCTCTTCATCTCCTCAATATTCCCCTTAAGCAGATCAACAAGCCTGGGATCATTAGGCACAATGAAGACAACTGGGAACTCTTCCTCAACCAGAGCTATCGGGCCATGCTTAGACTCCCCAGCAGGATACGCCTCGGCGTGTATATACCCTATCTCTTTCACCTTGAGAGCTCCCTCCATAGCCACAGGGACACCTATTCCTCTGCTCAGAACATAGATTGAACGGGCACCACTGATTTTCTCTGCCAGTCTCTCTGCTATGGGCTTCGTCTTCTCTATGGCTTTACGTGTTAGTCCCGGTGTTTTCTCTGCTTCTCTTAATAAGTTGGAGGCTTCTGCCCGGGTTATTTTGCCTGTTGCGAGGGCGTGGTGGACTGATAGCCAGTATAGGGCTAGTGCTTGTGATGTGAAGGTCTTCGTCGCGGCCACGCCTATCTCGGGCCCGGCTCTCGTGTATATTGTTACGTTGCTTTCCCGGGGTATGCTGCTCTCGATGATATTTGATACCGCGATCACTCTGGCTCCTCGCTTCTTTGCTTCTCTTACGGCGTTGAGTGTGTCCATTGTTTCGCCGCTCTGGCTCACGGCGATGACGGCGTCTCCCTCGCTGATCGTCTTTGTGTACAGCTCGTACTCGCTGGCGATGAATGGATGTACTAGTGTACCGGAGAGTATACTTGTTAGGAGAGCGTAGTAGAGGCCAGCGTGATAGCTTGTCCCGGCGGCTGTAACATAGATCTTCTCCGCGTCGAGCAGTATGTCTACGGCTTTATCGATTGCCTTATCTTTCTTGATCCCGGCCAAGGTGTTGTGGAGCGCTACCGGCTGCTCCATGATCTCTTTGAGCATGTAGTGGGGGTAACCTGATTTTGATGCGTCCTCGATGCTCCACTCGACAGTGATAACGTACTTTCTCCAATCAACGGGTTCCCCGCGCCCATTGTATAGCTTGATCTCTCTGGGCGATATGTAGCCGTGCCACCCATCTCTAAGAACGATTATCCGGCGTGTAAGCTCTATCAAAGCAGCTATATCGCTGGCGACCGCGTTGAAGCCATTGCCGAGACCTATTACGAGGGGGTTCTTGTTCTTTGCATAGAAGATCCTGTCCGGCTCGTGCACGCTTATCATTGCAAAAGCATAGCTTCCACGCACAGCATCGATAGCCTTCTTGAACGCTTCCATAACATCCTCTGACTTGAGGAAGAAGTCCTCGACGAGATGCGGTAGCACCTCCGTATCCGTATCACTCCTGAAAACATGTCCTTTCTCCTCCAAGAACCTGCGTAGCTCTGCATGGTTCTCAAGAATACCGTTATGGACCACGGCGAACCAGTTCCTACAATCGGTGTGTGGATGCGCATTGTTGTCGCTCGGTATACCATGAGTTGCCCAGCGTGTATGCCCTATCATACAATATGATCTTATCTCTTTGAAGCCCAGCCTACGAGAAACCTCTTCAATCTTTCCCCGCGCCTTACGGACCACTATAGCGTTGCCTACAATGCCGGCTACACCGGCTGAGTCATAGCCCCTGTACTCAAGCCGCAGAAGAGCCTTAACTATGAGGCTCGCCACGCCGCGTGGGAGGCTATGGGGCATTGCTGTTATACCGATTATTCCACACAAAATAGTGCACCATTCGGAGCGCTGTGTGAATTCTGATTGTCTCCTTCATATGGATGTCAAGAGGGGTAGAAATTTATATCTCCTACTTATATCGTTTTTCCATGGGGTGGATTACATGAATAAAGGTATAATTATTGTTGCAATCCTGGTCATAGCGTCCATAATTATAGGTTACTATTACTACGCAATAAACACGGTTCAGCAGGGAAAAACAATAGCAATATTCTGTGCCGGAAGCCTCACAATACCATTAGAGAAACTCGCCAAAACATATACACAGCAAACAAAGATCAACGTACAGATAGTGCCTAGCGGGAGCTTAATGGTTATTAGAAAAGTAACAGAGCTGCACGAGAAGCCTGACATAGTGGCCGTTGCAGATTACAGGCTAATAAAATACTATCTATACCCCAACTACACTAAATGGTACATAGCGTTCGCGACAAACCAAGTCGTACTGGTCTTCACAAAGCACTCCAAGTACGCGGAAGAACTAGAAAAGGACCCCTCCAAATGGTACGAGATACTCGCAAGGCCAGGCGTTAAATGGGGGTTCTCCAACCCCAACGACGACCCATGCGGCTACAGGGCCGTGGGGATCATAGGTCTAGCTACGCTCTACTACCACAACAAGACAATAATCGACACACTCATCGTCAAAAACACGAACATAAGGTACAAGATAAGCAACGATAAGATCGAGATATACGTTCCGGAGAACCTGGCCGTCCATAACAACCTAGTGATAAGGCCTAAGAGCGTCGACCTAATAAGTCTCCTAGAATCGGGACAACTAGACTACGCGTTCGAATACAAGAGCGTCGCTGTCCAGCACAACCTAAGCTATATCGAGCTACCACCACAGCTGAACCTGGGTTACCCATCCCAGGCAGGCTTCTACGCTAAATCAATAGTTTACGTAATGGCTGGCACGAGCCAGGAAAAACCAATAGTGATGGCCCCGATCCTCTATGGCGTAACTATACTCGATAACGCGAAGCATTACCAAGAAGCACTAAAATACGTAGAAATGCTACTAGGGAGCACAGGTAGAGAAATATTTAGCCAGTGCGGCCAGAAGATATTGGATCACCCACTAGTCTATGGAAACCCGCCAGAGGAGATAAAGCGTATTGCTGGCTAGCATCGAGAAAACACTACTGGTGTTTGCGGGAGTATTAACAATAGCTCTTTTCATCATAGTCGCCCCCATCCTATCCCTATACCTCATAGTCCCCCCACAGGGATACACGGAGTTTTTCGGTTCAAACGCGCAGATATTCGTGGTGGCCCGCAAAGCACTAATGACAAGCATAACAGCGGCCACAGCCGCAACACTATCTCTCTTAGCCCTAGGCATACCGAGCGCCTACGTACTGGCACGTACAGAGTTTCCTGGCAAAAAAGTGATTGAAGCCATAATCGATATACCATTACTCATACCCCACATAGTCGTCGGTATTATCCTTCTCCTAACATTCGGTCCACGAGGACCCATAAATCTCCACATAATGGACACGTTCAACGGCATAGTCCTAGCAATGACATATGTAAGCCTACCAATAATGTTCGATACGCTCAAAATAGGCTTCAAAACAATCGATGAAGAACTAGAACTGGTGGCGAGAAGCCTGGGCGCCTCCAAGATAAAAGCGTTCACAACCATAACATTACCACTCATAAAACGCAACATATTAGCGGGGAGCCTCTTAACATGGGCTAGGGCAATGAGTGAGGTAGGCTCGATCCTAATAATCGCCTATTACCCAAAGACGATAAACATAGTCATACTCGAGGCCTTCCAGACGTACGGGCTAAAGTATGCGGCCATACTGTCAGCCGTCCTGATAACAATCTCCTTAACAGTGTTTATAGCTCTAAGGATGGTGTACAGAGAATGATCAAAATAGAGAACCTCCATGTAGTCCTCGGCGGCTTCAAGCTAGAAATACCACGGCTAGAAGTCAGAAGCGGGGAATACATGGTCATCATGGGGCCTAGTGGGGTTGGAAAGACAGTATTGCTACATACTATCGCAGGCTTCATTCGCCCGGCCAAAGGAAGAATACTGATCGATGGGCGTGACGTAACCCGTGAACCGCCCGAGAAAAGAGGAGCAGTCCTCGTACCCCAGAACTACGCGTTATGGCCTCATCTAAGCGTTTACAACAATATAGCCTATGGGCTAAGGCTCAGAGGGATAAGCGAGAAAGAGATAAAGTCAAGAATAGAGAAAATCTCCGAGATACTCGGGATAAAGCATCTCCTACACCGAAAACCAGCAACGCTAAGTGGTGGAGAAAAACAGCGGGTTGCCCTAGCGAGAGCCCTGATAGTGAATCCCAGGATACTCCTTCTCGATGAACCACTCTCAAGCCTCGACCCTGGGATCAGGTGGAAGTCCATGGAGTTCCTGAAAAAGCTACATGAAACACTTTCTTTCACTACAATACATGTAACTCACGACATAATAGAAACCATGTATCTTGGTGAGAAAATAGGGTATATGAGGGAAGGGGTCCTCATAGGAGTATATGAACCCGGAGAATTCTTAAATACCGAGTACGCAAAGCCCTACATTGAGATCATATCAAAAATACTCGGAAAGAAGGCGTACGGTCATGTCTAGTGGAAAAATAGTTATAAAGATAACTGGGAAATTCTTCGACAACTTCGACCCAGCACTAGCGACGAAACTTATATCGGTTATAAAGCAGGTCTCGAAAGAATATAGAGTCGCTGTGGTCACAGGCGGCGGTAATCTGGCGCGCCAATATATAAGCAGAGCAGAAAACATAGGGGTCAATAACTATTATGCGCTTGACATGATAGGAATAGCTGTATCAAGACTCAACGCCCTCCTAATAGCAGAAGCACTATATCCTCTAGCACCGGAGGAAATACCCAGAACTCCCTGGGAAACACGAGAGAAACTAGAGACACATAGGGTAGTCGTTCTTGGGGGATATATACCTGGACAATCAACAGCAGCGGTAGCTGTTGAAACGGCTGAAGCCATAGGTTCGGACAAAGTAATCGATCTCTCAGTAATAGATATGGTATACGATAAAGACCCGCAAAAACATCCAGACGCTAAGCCATTATCCAGGGTAAAAGCAACAGAGCTCCTAAATCTTATGGAGCAGAGAATATTGCCAGGCCACTATCAGCTCCTAGATAGACATGCAATAGATATCATGATTAGAAGCAAGATAACAGTCTACATAACACACTACGGTAATCCCGAACACATTCTTGAGATAGTCCAAGGCAGAAATCCGGGGACAATGATTACTCCTGAGTAGAGATCTTATTGAGTACTCTGCGGAACCAATACGTTAACATACGTGCGTCATACCTCGTAGGACGCGCCCTCCTTAATACTCTCGCCACAACCATGTAAACTCTCCGCCTCTTTTCCTCATCACCTATAACACGTTCAGTTATCTCCCCGATGATCCTCTCGAGCAATAATAGTTCATCCGGAGAAGCCTGTGGTGGAACATTAGTAGCTTGCATACCACGGATCTTCCAGAGCTCCCACAAGAAGATAGCTACGGACTGGCTCAGATTAAGCACAGGATACTCTGGATTAGCCGGGATAGTCACGAGGTAGTCTGCCTGTTTGAGTTCCTCCCTCGTTAACCCTGTGCTTTCACGGCCAAATACGAGTGCAAGAGACTCTACAGGCTTCTCTCTAAGTATTTCTATAAACGTCACAATATCTATAGCCTGCCTTAACGCGTCACCCTTACTATACCCCTTAGCCGTAGTTGCAACACTTAGATCAACCCCTTCTAATGCTTTGCCGAGATCATTAATTATCACCGCACCCCGCAGGAAATCCTTTGCTTTAGCGCTATATATGAGGGCTTCATCGAGATCGGCTCGTGGATTAACAAGAAACAATTCGTCAACACCAAAATTGACGCAAGTACGGGCTATAAACCCGAGATTTACAGAGCCTTCAACCCCCACTAGTACAACCCTTATCTTCAACAAGTATCGCCTCTACCGCGAAAATATCTTCAAAAAACACATGTTTCCGTAACTCTCTAACTATCTTAAATCCATTCCTTGCGAGAAGCTCGACGACCTTTTTTCTACCTGTAAGGGAAGAATAGACGAAAAACATGTGGCCCCTATATCTAAGAACACTGTTTGCACCAGAGACTATATCTGCTATTGTCTCATAGCCTCTTCTACCTCCAACAAGCCCCATGTCGTATAGATCCCTTGATTCGCCGGGCAAATACGGCGGGTTAAAAACTATTAGGTCGGCGCATTTCCCCTTAACAGGTTTTAATGATAATGAGTTAAGCACAACACCTTTACCAAGAAGATCATTTAGTTCAAGATTATGTAACGTATTCATACACGCTCTATGGTTGACATCAACAAATATTATACGTCTGCATTTACCGCTAGCAAGCAAATATGTTCCCAGCACACCCGTGCCAGCACATGTCTCAATACACGTATCGTGAACACCATCATGCTTTTCTAGAAGCTCGAGGAGAAGCCAAGTATCATCGGAGGGCTCATAAACATCCCTGTATATGCTTATCTTCCCCCATCCCAGATCTAGCATGTACCTCTCCATAGCCTTGCCAGCTCCTCTATTTGCCTTGGAGTCAACTGATATATCCTTGTAGTCTCCCCCACGCCAATAGTATTGAGTATATTTTCATCGCATATCCCGAGTTCCTTACATATAACCTTACGGGCTTTCTTACGCCTCATAATGAATAATCTCCGGCTAACCTCCTCGATACATGGCGGTAATTCAGAGAATTTCCTTCTCCTAGAAAGCACGATCATTTGGGAAGAAACATCTGGTTTCGGATAAAAACAAGAAGGCGGATATACCGATCCACGCCTTACATCGAACACTAGTTTTACAAGAACAGTTATTCTACCATACTGGGGAGAACCTGGCTCGGCACATAATCTTTCAACAACATCTTTCTGCAATACTAGAATAGCAACCTCAACACTATCCGATTTCGCAGTCTTTACCAAGATATCGGAGGAAATATGGTAAGGCGTATTCGAAACCAATGCTCTTGTATTCCACTCTAGATCCAGAGCGTCGCTAATGATCAGTATTGCGGGGTCTTGGATAAACTCTGATGCTATCATCGCAAGTATGGGATCGATCTCTACATGAACGGTAGCCTTGAAACGCCGTGATAGAAAATATGAGAGAGTACCAAGACCAGCTCCTACTTCGAGTATTGTGGGTGGCGAGTATTGCTCTATATGATAAAGGATATCCCGGACGAGCCTAGTACACACAACAAAATTCTGGCTAAACCTTCTACGTGGCCGAATATTATGTTCTCGAAGAATCCCAAGTGTCCATCTTAATAATCCCTTATTATGCAGTGGTGGAGTCGACAATTAGATGAAACACCATGTAAATAATGAGTTGCTGAGCTCTGCTCGAAAGAATATGTCAAATAGTTTGTAGGGTTAAAGAAGTTCTTCATAATACAGGCGCTCTAAGTATCCAAGATATAGCGTGCTCGGTTGTTTTCTCGGCGGTTTTACGAATAGATAGTATTTCTCATTTCCCATTAACTCACTAATTATCCGTTCGGTGAGAGTTTTAACCGGATCTACTTTTGTGCGTTCTTTAATATCTTTGAAGCTTTCAAACGGTTTTCTCTTACGCTCTTCCAGGATATGGCGCATGGTCTTTTTACCTATTCCTGGAAGCAATTCAAGTGCATGAAGACGTATATTAACGGGTTGTGAGAGATTAAAGAACGCCACGAATAACCTCTCATTATCGATTATGATCCTCTTAATAGCCTCAGGTAGATTTGTACGTGCCACACTCGTTAGATCATCGTATGTTATCGGGATAGGACGCCTTATCTTAGAATGTGGATCCAGCTCTACTTTCTCAAGAATATCTATCCTGACAGCTGGGAGGGGCTCCGCTTCAATGAGCGTGAAGAATTTGGTGCCCACTGCCTGGACAAGGGGCTTATTTCTATGTTCTGGATGCCTATCTGTCGGGTTGCCGAACTCCATGTAGTCAATTATGTATACGGCTGGCTCATCTATCCGCGGCCTACCTTCTGGTGAGCCGAACCGGTGATGCCGTGCTGGCCTCCTATAAGGATGCAACCTGATCAACCCTAGAGCCTAGTCATAAAATATTGTTTATGTAAATCCTACTAATAATGTTCTTTCACAGGATAAAATAGGCCATCCTCTACTGTTCTTCCTTACAGTAAGGCTTCACTGTCTCAAGGATTTCCTGTACCTCGTCTGTCTCAAACACTTTATCCTCCAGCTCGAGAAGTATTCTTGCCTCATCAATCGTCTGCGGACAGATGTTTATGAGCATAACTATTGTTTCATCTTTTAAGCCATAGTTGCGCAGTTTCTTCTTAAGAGCAATAGCTACGTCAGGTTCCATCTTAGAAGATATGGAGAGATAACGTAGTGTTTTTACCAGAAGTGGTGATACACTTCCCTCTTTTTCCTCAATAATACCTACTATCTTTTTTAATATCTTTAATGCCTCGGGATTTGAGAGATGTTCTTCATTTAAAACCTCTACCTCTAGTTCTTGAGCCAAAACATATCACCAGTCATAATCCCATTATGACTAAACAATTATTTCACAATTTATGGAGCTGGCCTGAGGTGTTCCGGACGGACAAATAACACTTTTCTCTTATTACCTACATATACTTCGACTATGTAGGCTTTCCCCCTCTTCCCGATAACTGTTCCTGTCTTTCCATGATATCTCCGATGTGGCATACCATGATGTATTGCCGGGTTTACCTTTATGTGTACTTTATCGCCGGGCTTATATTCGTGTAAAAGCATGCTTAGAGGGGGTACTGCGCCCCGCTCTCTGATATGTTTCTTGAACACTTTCCTGGTTCTGTGCCTGTATCCCCTAGGCGCCCTAACCATTGATGCTACACCTTCGTCTCTTCTCGGATTTAATTCACTGGATAGGATGGATTATATAGGTGTCTAAATAAGGATTTCTGATACTAAATTCCTAAATTATATTATTCTTGCTCTACGACAAGCACATCAAGTTCAAGAGGATATGCCTGCACACCTAAGATATCAGAAATACTAGGGACAGTTCTGCCTTGATCTCCATGTACAAGTTCCTTCACATATAGTCCGCCATCACAGTATATGAGGGCTTCAAACATATTATCAACCAATTGTCTGGTTTTCATAAAATATACTTTTCTTCTTCGCAAGTGCTCCTTTTTCCTACGAAGTATTCTGAGGGGAGTTAGTTGTCTTATCTCTCTATTGGTAAAATACTTCTCGATCTCGTCGAGTTGCTGTCTATTAACGGGATTCCCCGTCATGATCAGTACTTTGTAGAGTTTTTTCTTCTTAGACGCTTCTCCCTTCAAATACGCTATTCTAGACCTCGATGATTCGCCATGGATTACTGCCTCGATGAGTGTGCCCTTGAGCAGCTCGTTCGCTAAGTCTAAATCAACATACCTAAACCGGGGATTCTTTATTTCTATGACGAGAGGTCTGCCTGTTCCCAGCATTCTGGCATCAACATCTTCTCTACCACTTGCATGAATAACTACTTCTTCAGCGTCAAAGATCTCTTTTAGCCTGTCATTGAAGAATTCTTGAAGGCTGTATGGATATAGCTTTACGCCCTCGCGCGTCGTCCATATAGTATGTGATATGTTTCGCCCACGCTTCCAGTATTTTCCCTCAAAAAGCAATGGATTGATCTCGAGTCTTAGACCCAGTGTTTCATAATCTATTATAACTACTGCTTCAGGTTTATCGAAGTCGGGCTCTAGGCCGTAAATCTGCATTATTCTTTTCCCAACTTCCCTCTTGATTTCATTCTTTATTGATTCTGAGTACTCGAGGCCACTGAAGCTGGACACTTCTATTTCGCGCAAAACGATTTCTTGGGGCACACTGACACCGACGAGGAATCTGTAAACATTGACTTTTTTGAGGAGGGCGGCGGCTTTCTCAGCTAGTTCATCGTAGAGTTTCTCGTTGATTTTTCCACCACAGATATCGCATGGCGCCTCAGCTATTTTTTCGCCATAGAGTTTTTCATAAAGCGAGCTTACGGGTTTACCTGAATTGATTGCAAGACTCCGTAGATGCTCCTTGTCTATCCTGCCATTCTGATAATCATCGTATAGCTTCATGTTAAGGAATACCTTTATAGCATGGCCCCGCTCCTTGTTCGTCATCTCTATTCCTTTCTTAGCGAACTGTCTTCCGAGACAATGATCGCATAATGGGTATCGCTCAAGCATTTTCTGCGCCGTTAATATGATATCGTAAAGGCTCTCTCCGCTCAATTTTTCCTCTCCTCCTAATCCAACTACCATAAGCTAGGTCTAGAATATAATTTGAAGCTATTGTAAAATACAGTTGATTACCAGATACTGGTAATTCAAAGACAAAAGAATTCTCAATACTGGTGCGATTTTCCAATGTATTGATAACTATCGTTGATGGAGGTATCGAGGTTAGCCTAGTGAGTAAGACACTGCTATATGCATTGGTTGTTCCCGGGGTTTTTGGCACTATTAAGAGCTCAGCCCCACCTATAAATTCAGTTATTATCTCGGATGGTAGAAGATGTACTCCGGGATATAGCTTGTTTTTACATAGAATAGATTCAAGGAAATGAGTTAGGCTCTTGTCTTGTGGATGGAAGTGTCTGAGACCATATCCATCAAGGAGTATTGACATGGGCGTTGAGTACAGTATGACAAGGGTATCTATTCTGATGCCGTAGCTTACGGTTAATGCATAGAGTACGAGGGTTTTTAACCTGTTGATCTCTTTGCATGGATCACGTGTTTCGAACACAAATATTCTTCGGGGAAAATATGGTGTTAAGATCTTGGATAGTGTCAAGGTTTAAAGCCTAACTGTAGTCTCTCGAGAATGTTCTTTCTCTTTCTCAATTGTTTTGCAAGTCTTTTCATAGCCTGATATTGTTTCAATAACTCCTTAACATCTTCCGGCCTGACTCCAGCTCCAAGGGCTATTCTCCTTATTCGTCTCCTATCTATTATCTCGGGCTTATTCAGCTCCTCATAGGTCATGGAGTTAATTATCGCGATCCATTTCTTTATTCTTTCCTCGGCCTTACCAGCTTCAAGCTCTAGTGGGAGCTTCATACCTAGTCCAGGGATCATCTGAAGTATTTTGCTTAGCGGGCCCATTTTTCTTAGGCTAATAAGTTGTTTATAGATTATCCTCATATTAAGTTTTCCTGATACGAAGTCCTCGATATCCTTCTCGGTAAACTCTACCTGCACTCTTTTCACTCTCTCAACAAGAGCCTCTAGATCACCCATTCCTAAGATGCGTGCAACAAATTTCGGTGGTTTAAAGACTTCTAGCTCGTCTAGTTTCTCGCCAGTACCTATGAACTTGATTGTTGCCCCGGTTACTGCTACTGCTGATAAGGCTCCACCGCCCTTAGCTGTGCCGTCCAGCTTGGTTATAATGATTGAGCCTATCGGTGTTGCTTCGTGGAATCTTTTAGCTATATTGTATGCTTGTTGGCCTATTGCTGCATCTATCACTAGGACGACCTCGTCAGGATTTATGGTCTTACTGATCTGGTTCATCTCTGCGAGTAGGTCTTCTTCGCGGTGATGCCTGCCAGCTGTGTCGACAATGATTATATCGAAGCCTTTGTCCATGAAGTACTTAACACCATTTCTCGCGATTGCTACCGAGTTCTTGTTTCCGGGCTCGCCATATATTGGGACACCGGCTTCTTCGGCAAGTTGTTTTAACTGCTCATATGCGGCGGGCCTATATGTATCGGCTGCTACTAGTCCGACCCTGTATCCGTCCAGCTTGTAGTAATATGCGAGTTTTCCGGCCGTCGTTGTTTTTCCGCTACCCTGAAGTCCGACTAGGAGGATTACCCATGGCTTTTTCTCTGGTTTGACTTGAGGCTTCTTTTCTCCTCCGAAGAGCTTTGTTAGTTCTTCGTACACTATCGTTACGAACCATTCACGCCTTGTAATACCTGGTGGAGGCTCTTCTTTTAGGGCTCTCTCCTTGATCTTCCTGGTAATCTCCGCGACAATCCTTATGTTAACGTCGGCGCGGATGAGCTCTTTCTGTAGCTCTTTGATGAACTCCTTGACAGCTTTCTCATAGTCGCCTTTTCCTCTTAGAAAAGATGCTAGTGCTTTCCGTACACCCTCCAATACCATTTCATCATACCTCGTGAACCATGCTGGGATAGAGGAGTGTCTTACCTGGTTTATATAGTGTGTTTGGTGCGGGGGGTGGGATTTGAACCCACGCCGGCCTACGCCAGCGGATCTCCCCCTAGGCGGTAAGCCATTGTCTTGAGTCCGCCCCCTTCGACCAGGCTCGGGCACCCCCGCACCATACTATGGTAATTCGGTAAGGGGATTTATATTTAAGGTAGTTCCTAATGCCTTCATAGGCGGTGATTATATGGAGCTAGCCTATAGCGTTAATCCCGGAATAGAGGATATCGTTGCCGAAGAAGTTGTTGCGGAAATGGGTGGTACCACAAGTTACCACATGATGTCAGGTTACGTTTTCCATAAACCTGCGAACTTCAATGAATATGCAATAATGAGGCTTAGAAGCATAAATAGAGCCTACATACTGTTGTGGCGTGGTAAAGTAGGAGAGAAACTGGATGATCTAATAAGAATTAGAGATAGGCTAGTGCATGAAATGGAGGGTCTAGAAGAATACATCACTCCTAGCACGAGTTTCGCTGTATCAGCTGAGAGAGTTGGAACGCACGAGTTCACATCAATGGATATTGCAAGAATAATCGGTGATGTGGTGATAAGATACATTGAGAGGTTTTATGGGAAAAGACCACCTGTGGATCTGCGTAAGCCTCACGTCGTTGTTTTCGCGTTTCAGCGTTTCGACGAATTACTAGTAGGCGTTTCACTCACGGGTACAAGGAGCATGCATAGGAGGGGGTATAGAGTATATGATCACCCAGCAGCTCTTAAGCCCACATTAGCCTATGCCATGCTAAGATTATCGGGTACCAGAGACCATGATGTCATAATCGATCCTATGTGTGGTGGAGGGACCATTCCCATAGAGGCTGCCCTCATCCATGAGGATGCTGAGATAAAAGGTCTTGACAAGAACCCTCATCATATAATGGGTGCTAGACTTAATGCTCTTGCCGCAGGTGTTCGTAACAGGGTATTCTTTGGAGTATGGGATGCGCGGAGACTCCATGAGCTCTCGGTAGAGTTTGACCATATAATTTCCAATCCACCCTACGGGATAAGATATGGTAGTCCTTCAACCGTTCGGAGACTCTATAAGGACTTCTTGGCATCCGCATCAAAATGTCTGAGCAGTCGAGGACGAATAACAATAATTACGACTGAATATAATTTCATAAACAAAGTTATTGATGAATTAGGGCTTATCAGAGTGCATGAACGAACAGTACATCATGGAAGTCTATATCCACATATTATTGTCCTCGAGAAAAAGAAGTAGCGAGACATAGTTTTACCGAGATAGAGAATAATTTTATAAAATATTTCTAGCCTCTAACACATTAGAGCTAAACGTGGATAGAGAAGTGGTGAAATATGCCCCTAAGACCAGCACGATGCTATACACACTTCAGCGGTCCACCTTACACGAGGAAAGAGTATATACCGGGAGTGCCACAGCCCAAGATCGTCAAGTTTGAAATGGGGAATGTTCACGGCGATTACGATTACATCGCGGAACTAGTAATGATCGAGGCTGGACAGATAAGACATAACGCACTAGAAGCAGCGCGTGTAATGGCGAACAAATATCTCAGCACAAGTGTGGGCGAAAACAACTACTTCCTAAAAGTAAGGGTTTATCCTCACCATGTGTTGAGAGAAAACAAGATGATGGCATTCGCTGGTGCAGACCGTCTACAGGATGGAATGAGGCAAGCATTCGGAAAACCAATAGGAACTGCAGCAAGAGTATATCCAGGAACAGTAGTAATGGAGGTACGTATAAAGAAAGAACATGTTGAACACGCCAAAGAAGCATTAAGGAGAGCAGCCTCTAAACTACCATTACCAGCAAGGATTAGATTCAAACCATTAAAACCAGGACTAAAACCCGTCTGATTTTACAATCACAAATATAATAATGATTAAGAATACGCCCTACTCAGTATTCTATTCTACAATTCCAGTGATTTTCATTATCGGAACTAGATAATCTAGATAATTATGCCCCAAACAAGAATCAAATAGTGATGAGTATGGTAGAAATTAGTGATCTCTATGAGCTAGATCTGAATATGCTAGGGAAATTTATCATTGAAAACAATGTGAAGAAACTATTACTACAAGCTCCGGATGGGCTTAAACCCCTCCTACATGAACTTGTCTGGTTTATGAAGAAAAATTTCCCAGAGATCAAACTAATAATTTCGGGCGAGCCATGGTATGGTTCTTGCATGCTTAGATCTGATGAAATTGATACAATGGGTGTAGACGCTGTTGTGCACGTTGGTCATAATAGATATCCATGGCTATACAAGGATCTCCCGATCCCAGTACTGTATATGCCAGCTTATTATTCCGGAGAACCCTCGGATAAGTTAGTCGATGAAATAATACAAACTATACATAGTGAGAACATAGGACTGGTTGCAAGCGTACAATACATACGTTATCTTAGCAAATTAGCGGATCACCTTAATCGAAGAGGCTATGTTGTGCATATTGGTGAGCCATCGAATCCATGGATGGAGAAAGGGCAAGTGCTTGGATGCGAATATAGTGCCGCTCTAAATATACGTAGAAATACCAAGACATTTATTGTCGTTTCCGGCGGAAAATTCCATGCTCTAGGCTTATCATTGGTTTTGAGAAACCATTTTGTCTATGGACTTGATCCTCATAAGGAACATATATGGAATGCGTCCAAATACTCTGAAAAAATTCTGAGGATTAGATATTACAAAATATATGAATTATTGAGGAGAGATATCCATAGAATAGCCTTAATAACATCGCCAACACTCGGGCAATACAGGTTATCAGTTTTGAATTACTTGGAAAGCCTTCTCGATAAGTACAACGTTCAGTACCTTGTTTTCTCGGTGTCAATGGTCAATAAGGACAGGATAGCATCAATTGATAACGCGTTTAGTCCTGACGCGTTCGTTATAACTAGCTGCCCTAGACTTCCCATAGATGATTTATCCGACTATCATAAACCGGTGATAACACCTGGAGAACTTATAATGGTGCTCAAAAAAGAATTTGACGAATATGTGTTTCCATGGTGAGTTTTTCGGTGAAGACCGTGTATGACCAAATATTATTTCTTCCCGCTATCTCCTCTATGAATGGGATGGTATGGTCTGGGCAAGTATTCGACTCCGGGCCTGTACTGCAGCGCTTGTGGATATAGCTCCATAAGCTCATAGACCTCGGGCGGTATCTTGTCATTGACTGGTAGGCCTAGTTCTTTAGCCTCTTCGAAGGTTATTGGGTAATCATGGGTATAGTATCCCTCGGTAAGCTTCCTAGCTATTTCTTCAGCTTTCTCGTCGGGCATTCTACCCTTAAGGATCTTCTTGATAAAGTCCTGCATTTCTCTCAATGCTTTCTCAGCAATATCAGCATATATCAGGATCTCGTCGCTGGCTTTTTCTCCCTTTATCTTTGCGATCTTTATCAGACTCGGAGCAGGGAATGTGCCTTTCGGTGTAGGTAGTTGTGGATCGAGAGGGCCTAGAACTGCATGGCGATCTAACAGTATTTCATCTGCAGCCAAGGCTATAAGCGTTCCACCGCTCATAGCGTAGTGAGGCACTATTACTATCTTTTTGGCTGGATGGCTTCTCAGAGCCATCGCTATCTGGGAAGCTGCTAAAACTAGTCCTCCAGGCGTATGTAGTATCAGTGCTATGGGTTGTTCGGGCGGAGTAGTTCTTATGGCCCGTATTATGGCCTCGGAATCCTCTATGTCTATGAATCTATAAACAGGAATGCCCAAGAACCCTATCTTCTCCTGTCTATGTATCATCGTTATAACGCGCCATCCATACTTTCTCTCAAGAGTCCTGATCACGCGTAGTCTTGCACTCAACAATGCCTTATACTGGAGCTGTGGATGAATTAACACATAGAGTAGTAGGAGCCAAAACAATAAACTAATAATGTCTCCGAAACCATCCAATTTTGTTACACCCAAATTTTTCCTAATGGTGACCGATTAATATGCTTTATAACACTAGACTGAATAAAAGAAACCTTGAATCGATTCTTGAGCAGATACCAGGTTTTATTACACCTAAGAGATCTTTAGAACAGTATGTAACGCCTTCTAACCTAGCAGCAGAGATCCTATGGCTAGCGCATATGCATGGCGATATATCTGGAAAGACAATTGCGGATCTAGGATGTGGAACCATGAGATTGGCGATAGGTGCTTCGATTCTAGGAGCTAAGAGGGTGATAGCTATCGATATTGACTGTAGTGTTTTAACCAGTGCATTAAGGATGAACGAATATTTCTTGAAAATGTTTGGCCATAAGATCATCATGGTATGCTCTGACGTTAGGGAAACCTATACGGATCATGTAGATACGGTCATTATGAATCCCCCATTCGGTGTCTATCGGAAGAACCGGGGGCTCGACATAATCTTTCTAAAGAAAGCATTTGAAATAGCCAATTCCGTCTACTCTATCCATAAGTATAGTCCTGGACTTCATAGACTAGTTCAGATATTATCCGATAGTTATGGTTTCAGAATAATTGATGAGAAAATAAGGGATCTAATGATACCTATGATTTTCAAAACACATACCAGACGCATATATAGGGTTAAAGCTGTTATCTACATATTCAGGAAATCATAGTGTCCAGACAAGGATTTCGGAAAAATATGGTGGAGTAGTATGGAGAAACCAAGACAGGGAATGCTTGTAACTCCCGGCGATTATCTTGGAGTGGAAGAAGAATACTTTCCAGGCTATGGTGCATACATTGATGATGGAGGGAACATTAGGTCCCAGCTTGTCGGGAGAGTATTAATAGATATTGTCAAGAGGACGATTGAAGTAAGACAAGTCAGAGGTAAGCCGATCATACCAAAGCCCGGTGATGTCGTACTAGGTATTGTTGAGACGGTATCTAACGATTTAGCATTTATCAGGATATACAATATCGAGAACAAGCCTTCACGGTCCACAGATTTCACCGGTGTACTGCATATATCACAGGTGAGTAGCGAATACGTTGAAACGATGTACGATGTGTTGCGACTGGGTGATGTTGTAAGAGCTAAGGTATTGAACAGTCTGCAGCCATTCCAGTTAAATACTAAACACCCATCTTTCGGAGTAGTAGTTGCTTTCTGTAGCAAGTGTGGTGAGATACTAAAGCTAAAAGATGACAGACTTATTTGCCCCGTCTGTGGAAATGTTGAGAAACGCAAGATAAGCTCCAAGTATTTCTTCAGGTGGTAAATTGCCTCTTCTTAAGAGGAGTTTCTATATCAAATGTCATGGTGATGAATGCCTTAAACTAGCCGAGCTGATTCGTGATAAGACACCAGTGGTCGAATCGATGAATATAACAATAGAGCCGTCGGGGCTTAGGATAGACATGTATGGGTATAAATCAGATGTACGTGATGCCTGGATCTATATAAAAAGACTTGTATCCGCATACAAATCTGCCATTGTTGAAAAGAGGGGATTAAGAGAAATAAGTATTAATTTCCTCGTCGAAAAAGTTGGGCGGACATTTCCTCCGCGGCTCCTAGAGTTCGTTATCAAGAGGAAAGGCCATAAAGCCCGTATTGAGGGAGATAGGATAATCACGGATGCTGATCTAGATGAAATCTTTGATATGATCAAGAAAATAATAGAAGTACTAGATAAGATACGTTTCAGCGTGAGAGGTACCGCATGTAAGTACTTCATTGTGGCTTCAACCATCTTGGCCAATAAGAGCTACCAAGCAATTATTGAGGAGGGTTTACGAGCCCATATACTCGACATGGATGAAGATGGAAGAACTATACTCAAGAAAGAGTGGCGTTCGGCCGTAGATCAGATCCTTAAAGTCCTAGGCAGTGCGAATAATATAAAAGACAATAACTATGCCCTATAATATTTTGAATATACCCATTATTGGTGGAACACCATGAACGTAGAGGTAAAGCGCGTTACGGATAACGAAATAATAATCGTTATTGAGGGTGAAGACGACACCATAGGTAATTTGATAGCAAAATCAGCTGTCCAACACCCCAACGTTGTTTATGCAACATATAGAATACCCCATCCTCTCGAGAGAAAAGTTGAAATAATAATAAGTGTAGATAAGAATGCCGATCTTGGGAGTACGATCTCGGAGATCATTCATAGTATCAAGGAAGAATTAGAGGAGTTCAAAAATAAAATCGATGAAGCTTTATGAAGACCGAATCAAGATTACTGGTCATCTACCGCTGTAGAGACTATATTATAGGGATAGTTTATCGCAAAAACAGTGTTGAGGAAATATA
>JALWQP010000091.1 GCA_027083045.1 Desulfurococcales archaeon | reverse complement strand
CAATAGGATCACCCGCAATATCCATGTGGGCTTTGAAATAATAAAGAATATGCGGGCCCGCGGGGATTCGAACCCCGGGTCTCCGGCTTAGAAGGCCGGCGCCCTATCCTGGCTAGGCTACGGGCCCACTGCTCCACGCTAGCCTTCATCTTAGGAAATATTTTTCGGGGGATATAGGCTTTATGGGGTTGGTTTACACTGGTTTGCGATAAGCTCTATTATTTTGTCTATGTGTTTTTCTGGTTGTTCCATCCTTATTGTTACATGGTCTTTCTTCCCTCCGCCTCTGGCACCGTATTTCTTAAGCTCCTCTACGACCCCGGTTAGATCTATTTTGTTGTTCCTACATGTTTCGGGATGAGTTGCTATTTCAACTAGTTTTTCGTCATAACTGATCACTATGTATTTCTTCTTTAGTGAGTAGTATTCTACTAGTTCGCGGAACAAATGTTTGTCTCCAATGCTCTGCTTTATCACAGCCACATAAGTATCGCATATAGGTGTCTTGGAGTTCTCAATGTCTTTCATGAGAAGCTCTTTCACTAATCTCCTATACTCGGAGATGAGTATGCGTTGTTCAGATAGTTCTCTAGCCTTCTTCCGAGCCGAGTTGACAGGGCTTCCAGTGTCAAGACCTAGCATGTCTGATATTTCCCTTATTTCGTTTTCTAGCTTCTTGATATAGTGCGGTAGTCTTGTGCTAGCTATGTACTCTAAACGGTATACTCCATCCTGTATTTTCTCAGTATTTATGATCTTTATTGCGCCGACCTCCGATGTATTTGCTACATGAGTTCCAAAACATGCTTCTGCATCATAACCGGGGATCTCGACTATTCTAATTATCGGCTGAATTACTGCTCCGCCCTCGTATATTTTCAGGCCGTACTTCTTCTCTGCCTCGAATTTTGATAGGTAATGTATTTTCAGCCCTATATGCTCCTGTATGATATTGTTGGCTATCTCTTCGATCCTTCGTATCTCTTCCTCTGTTATTTGCTTATAATGAGTTATATCCAGTCTAGCCTTCTCAGTCGTCTTTTCAGCTCCTGCTTGCCACACGTGTTCGCCAAGAACTCTACGGGCAGCAGAGAGAATTATGTGTGTGGCTGTATGGTGTTTCATCAACGTGTATCTTCTATACCAGTCAATAACTCCTCTGATCTCCGTACCGATGTTTTCGGGGGAGGGATCCTTGTCTAGTCTATGTATAATGACATTTCCTACCTTGTAGACTCCTTCGACTCGGTACTTGTTGTCCGCTATCTCGATAACGCCTGTATCGTGTTCTTGCCCGCCTCCACGCGGGTAGAAGGCCGTCTGGTCAAGTATAATGTAATTATCTTTGATACCGAGTATTCTCGCCTTGAATTCCCTCATATATGGATCCTTATGGAATAGAAGACTTGTTTCTGGGAAACTGCTAGCCCACGAAGCTATATCTGATGGTACATCGGTCTTCTTTTCCTTTATTAGGGCTCGAGAACCACCATGTCTTGATGCGACGATACTATAGAAGTTCGGTGGAACATCTAGTTTTACACCGAGTCTTGACGCGTATGATACTACTATTTCGGGTGGAATGCCATGGGAGTCATATATCTCTATCATGGCATCGAGATCGAGTTTCTTCTTTTTCTTAAGGATCTTCTTTACTATGCGGAACCCTCTATCGATGACGTCTAGGAATCTCTTCGTCTCTATGCTTAATACATCCAAGATATAATCCATTCTTTCCCTAAACTTTGAGTAGATGTACTTGTCTTTCCAATAATTGGCCTGTAGTTTGAACAGCTCTAGGATTATGTCCTCTAACCTGGACGGTTCAACGTTCAGCTGGAGAAGGGTTTTGAGAGCCCTTCTTATTACTAGGCGGGCTAGATAGCCTTCACCAACATTTGATGGAACTATATAGTCTGATAGCATCAGAGATATTGTACGGATATGGTCTAGGAGAGTGTATAGCCTTATAGATTCGATCAACTGTTCATAATGATTGGTGTACCCGATCCTTTCTATCTCGTGTTTTAGCTTATCTAGACTGTCGATCTCCTTATCGCTAAGCAGGTATGCAATCCTTCTTAAAACATCATATGGTGGCTCCTCTATCCCTAGTAAATCCTTGTATTTGCCAACTAGTTCTCTGTAGATAGTGTGGTACGAGGTTGGTAAGCGTTGAGTGAACCATGCTATTCTCTCTATGCCGTACCCTGTATCCACAACTGTTATAGGCATAAGCTCGCGTTTATCATCTGTTATACGGTACTTCATGAAGACAAGTGTTGCCACTTCAAGACCGTCAACCACTACCTCGTAAGCAGGCCCGGCGTTTCCTCCTCCTTCCCACCATGATTCTTTGAATACTAGATCGTCGGGATCAATACCTATTTCTTTCGTGAAGAACTCAAAGGCATGACCTAGGGTTTCATCTACCCAGTAGATGTGATTATCTTTTTTATTGAATGCATGGTGCCCACCCATTTCGAAGCTTGTGAGGTGCCTGCCAAATGTTAGGCCAACATTGTCTATGTCTTCTAGCCTTATACATGGTTGTACTATCACTAATGGATTGGAAGGAGGATCAACTATTCCCTCGGTCACCGCCGGCTGGAAAACGACTATTGATGCTATTGTCAAGTATAAGTCGTTCCTCCAACGGGCGAGAACAGGGTAGGGTTCAATATAGCCATGATTATTCCTTACGAAATAATCTATGAATCTTCCGCGAACCTCCTCTAAACTCAAGCTATTTACATTAGGGTAGTCTTTAATTAGAAAATCGTATTTGCTACATGGTCTATCGGGACATGTCTCCCTAGGTACTCGGCTCCAGAACGTTGCACCACATACCTTGCACTTATAGGGCTTATAGCCGTGTTCTGGCAGAAACTTGTTCTTGAACTCGGGCTCTACTGTCATGAATTAACACCACTATACTCTGCATGTTCATACTGTTCCTCGATAATGTCTTACTGAGAATAATATCATGGTTTTTACAACTAATTATACCTAATCATGAAAACACGTCAGTAAGCAAACAGAGATAGGATTGCGTGACAAGTTGTATTTTTCCTAAAAATTAATACATTAATACTCTGCGCAATGTAATCATTGTTTTAGCCGAAGAGGGCGCCTAGACCCTCAGCAAGCTCCTCCTCGCTAACAGCCTCCTTCTCTTCCTCCTCAGCAGCCTCTTCCTCCTTCTTCTCCTCCCCCTCAGCAGGCTGCGCAGGAGCAGCGGCTGGGGCAACTGCTATTGGCGCTGCGAGAGCCTGTTCGAGAACCTTGGCTATGTCGATGTTCTTTATTGCCGCTACTAGTGATTTTACCTTTACATCGTCTACCTCTACTCCAGCGGCTTCCAATACCTTCTTAAGGTTTTCCTCATTTATCTCCTTGCCTGCTTTGTATAGTAATAGAGATGCATAGATGTACTCGATCGCTCCTCACCCCATCCTTTATCTATCCAGCCTTTTATTCAAGCATACAAGTAACATGGGTTTAGGAGTTTTAAATCCTTTCCTTTCTAGTGTCGGGAAAAACCTTTTAGCCGAAGAGGGCGCCTAGACCCTCAGCAAGCTCCTCCTCGCTAACAGCCTCCTTCTCTTCCTCCTCAGCAGCCTCTTCCTCCTTCTTCTCCTCCCCCTCAGCAGGCTGCGCAGGAGCAGCGGCTATTGTTGGTACTTCTAGCCCTAGGTCCGGTGCATACTTGGAGATCTCAGCAGCTAGCGCGTAGGCTTTCATCAATGCTGTTCTGAACACATGTTCTGCTGTGTCCGGCGTCACGAATCCTGCTTCAGCAGCTAGTGCTAGCGCGTGCCTGTATGCCTTGGTTATTGATAGCTCGATTATCTCTGGTACAGGCCACGCTATCTCAGAGCCCAGCTTCAGAGCGTCTAGGTGAGCATTGGTGAACATGTTCTCGTATTCTCCGAGGTCTAGGACTAGCTGATCACCTGGTATTAGTACTCCTGTATCATAGGCTATCTTTACCTTGAGCTTTACCTCCTTGAGCGCTATTCCCAGCCTCTGTAGTATGCTTGCTAGCTCTTCGGATATGACATCGCCCGGCTTAGCGACCTTTGTGTCCTTAGTTATCCATATCGTGTTACCCTGTATCCTTACGGGTATCTTGAGCTTGCTGAAAGTGCTTAGAATTGGTCCCGGTGATAATCCGGTGTTACCTTCAGGGACTATTATTTCTTGATCAGCTACTTCGCCCGGCTTGTAGAAGGTCTTGGCCTTGTATCTCTCGAAGAGCAGGGCTAGTTCGAAAGCATTGAGGTTACTGAACACGAGGAGGTTCTGGCCTGTCAGTAGGTTTTCGAACTTTGACACGTCTAGCCCGGCTTTCTTTAGAGCTCTAAGTATGAGCTTGTTCTTGGATACTCTAAATACGGCTACTTTGGCGAGCTTCTTCCTAAGTTTTTGTAGATGGTTTGTAGGGAACCCCTGTATGTCCGCTATTAGGAACACGGGGTACTGCTTAAACAGTGATGCTAGGTATTCTACCTCCTTTATCTTCCATTCAGGTATCCTCTTAGCTCTAGGCACTGCTGTTGCTGACATGGCTTACTCACCCTATCACTTCTACTGGTGGGCCCATAGTTGTTTTTACAACTATTTTAGCTATATTATTTGCACCGTTAGGCAACTTTGTCTCGAGCAACGATAGTATAGTCTGCGCGTTCTCGACGAGATCATCTATGTTCATGTCCTCAGCACCAATACGCGTCATCAACTGCGGCTGATCCTTGTTTCTAAGAAGAACTGCCGACTTATATCTCTTGATGAGAACAGAGATATCTGCCGCAGGCGGCACGGGAACGGGGATCTTGCCTCTGGGGCCTAGTGCTGGTCCTAGTTTTCTGCCAGCAATAGTCATTAGGTCTGTTCTTACGAGAACCCAGTCACACTGC
>JALWQP010000090.1 GCA_027083045.1 Desulfurococcales archaeon | reverse complement strand
GCCTATTGATATATCTCCGTGATGTGCAAGGTAGCTAGTGTCCTGTATTATGAGTCCTTTACCATCTATGTTTAGTGCTTCTATATCGCCTGGAAGGCTTGGGGCGAACCATATTTCTGCAGGTGAGCGTGCACGGTAGGTGTTGAGCCAGAAGCTTTCTCCTCCAAGCATTGATCTCATAATGCCCTTCAGTATCCCGCCGCTACTTGTCTTGATCTCTATATCTCCCTTCATATAGACCATCGCGCCTGGCTCAGCCGTAACGGTTTCTCCGGGTTCGAGCTCTACTTTTAATAACGAGTAGGATGGTTTACATGTAACATCCCATTTCATATAACGTTCACCATAAAACTTGGCTCTTAAATAATAATACTCGGCCAGATAACATATATTTTCCTATAATGGTGGCGGTAATGGTTTCCCTGGGCCCGCGTGATCCAAGCGGCTACTACATCATTGTAATAGATAAGCGCTGCTATGAAAGGATTAAGGATTATCTTGCCGGATTAGACGTCATTGATGCTGGAGACGAGGTAATAGCAAGAACCAAGAGTAGGTCGAGGGGCCAGAAAATAATTAGGATTATGAGCCGTTACTGCCGCTAAGCATAATCTCTACAAGGTCATGGTGTTCCGGCAACGCCTGGTAGCTTCGGGAATGGCGTTGCTAACCCCACGTGCTTTAGTCCTGCCAAGAACCTTGTCAGCCTCTCTAGTCCTAGGCCCCAGCCAGCACTAGGAGGTATTCCTCCCGATCTTGCTAGGTCGAGGAACCACTCATACTTCTCCAGCGGCTCGCCGACAGCCTTTATCCTTTTGACGAGTTCCTCGTACCTGTACTCACGTTCCCCTCCGTCTATTACCTCGCCATAGCCTCTAGGCAGTATTAGGTTGAAGTCCCTGTTATACCGTGGTCTGTCTGGGTCAGGGAGGTAGTAGAAGCCGCGGCTCACGACTGGGAACCCGGTGATCCACAATGGTGAATCATATTCCATCGCTATTGCTGTCTCGGCCTCATGACTCAGCTCCTTACCCCACTCAACACTATATCCAAGCCTCTTCGCAACCTCTAGTGCCTCATCGTATGTTAGTCTTGGAAAGGGAGGCTTAAACACGTACGGCTCCACGCCGAGCTCCTCGTACAACCAGCTCTTCTCTCTTGCAAGTTTCTCCGAGACGTATTCCAGGAGTCTCTCCGCAAGCCTTATCACATCATCCACGCTAGCCAGCGCCCACTCCAGATCTATCTGCGTGAACTCCACCAAGTGCCTCCCAGTCCCTATGTTCTCGGGAGGCTCCTCCCTAATGTTTCTTGCAACGTAGAATATCTTCTCAAACACTGCCGCGGAGGATTGTTTATACATTATAACACTGCTCGTCAACTCATACTCGACGCCATATAGGCTCGTCCTAAGCTTCCTAGCACCCCTAAGTCCAGGATCACTGACAACACTAGCTATCGGGGGCAGTAGCTCTATGAACCCCTCCCGATAAAGGAATTCGCGGACATACTCCATGATATATTGCTGAAGCCTCACCACGGACTGCAACAGCTTGCTACGGAGAACCCATGCTGAATACTTGGCCGCGGCAATAGGGTCGGTGTCCCGCGTAACACTTGTGTAGTCGAAGTCTCTTTCCCTGCGCGGTAATGTCAGGGGTATAACCTTCTTGACAAAAAGGATATCATCTCTAATCTCCCCCTCGATAACGGCGAGTGTCTCAAGCGGCAGTTCAGAGAGATCCTTCGAGTCCTTAACTCTAAATTCCCTGTAGCCACTAGCATCTCTAAGAACGATCCTATCTTCGTGCTTGTCAGCTATCCATGCCACAATAATGGCTTCTTCGTCTCTCTTTAGATCTTTAAGGAGGGACCTCCTAGACATGTATACGGATAAGGACTTGGGATGAAGAACACGTGTTTCAGACCCACTAGTTAAAACACATCCCTCATATCACCTAGTGCACAATTATGGTGCATAGACACCTATAAAAACACATTGATAATCATTTCTGTAAAACTTATGAAATACGCATGGGAGAGATCATAGACAAACCGGATATTTAACGGATAGTTGTTCTATGCCTTCATTAGCTAGTTTACTCATTTACTTAGTAGGGGAACTAACTAGTCCTCCTCATACCCCGTCCTCTATATCGTTGATGACGCTATATACTTTGCCTCTTATGATGATCAATGCGATCATAACGCTAGGCAATCAGTGTTCATCCAGGTTTCAATAAAAACTTGTTTAACCGTAGTAAAACTACTCAAGGAATTCCATGATCATATCGCTTCCAGCCGTTACATTATGTCACTGTGTAGGATGTTTTATTTGCAAATTTGATATATAGATAACCATTTATTTTTTTAAATTAAAAATAATTCTTCTCCGGATTATTATGTCATGTTATCATGTATCGTGAGGCCTTGGATATGAGCAGTTTACTCGGCTCTTTCAATGATCGTGTTTATAATATACTTGGTTTTAAGCTTAGAAAGTATCAGGAACATGTTGCTAATGAAGTTATTGGAGCTATAGAAAGAGGTTCAAGGTTTATTATAGTCTCTATGCCTACTGGTAGTGGTAAAACATTACTCGAGATGTTTACGGCATTTTACGGTCTCCAACATGGTATCCCTCGTATACTTGTATTAGAGCCTATCAGATTTCTCTGCGACCAAATGTATGGGAGAGGAAGGGAATGTGGCTTATGGAGTAGAGTATTCGGGGATCTCGTCGGTAAAGAATATGAGGGAAACTGTAATAGCTTTCTTGAACCTGGCAAAAGAATTATTATATCAACACCACAGACGGCCCTCAAATGTACATCTATTCTCAAGGAAGACTTCAGAATGATAATAATTGATGAGGTCCACCATGCTTTTGGCGGGAAATACTACATAGAACTACTCACGGAGCTCAAGCCGGATATTATAATTGGTTTTACGGCTCTACTACCCAGTTATAAGAGGTACCGGCTAGACCCTAGAGTTGTAGAAGTGACCGGTGATCCTCATCTCTTATCATATGATTTCAGGAGATTAGAAGAAATAGACCCTAACTTCAAGCCTCCAAAAGCCATAGCAGACCTGTTCGATGCAGAAATGAGCGATCTCGAAAACAAGGTCTACAACGCTCTATTCAGGGCACTACCTAGTGGAGATCCCAAGATAATTAAGTTCCTCGAGTCAACACTAGCAAGATACGGCAAGGAAGCATTCCGTGAAAGCTACGAGAGAGCTATTAAAAGAAACAAGATAATACCCCATAGAGACCTCGACGAACTATGCAACTCGAGTGAACCCTCGCATAAAGCTCGTATATTAATTGATATTTTAACGGTCTATGGTATTAAAGAAAATGATAAGCTGAAGCCAGTACTGGTTTTTACATCTCGTAAAGCTACTGCTAAGGAATTCCAAAGAACAATTGTTAACCACATGGGGTTCTCTGACGATGAAGTAGCCGTTTTAACAAGTGATATGAAGAAGGAAGAGAGACTAGAACTTGTTAAGAAGGCTAAAAACGGTGAGATAGATATTATCATATCTACACTTGTCGGTGAAGAAGGCGTCGATATACCTGAAGCCGGGCTCCTAGTCATGATGGATGCGCCGAAGAGCCCATTGAGGTTTTATCAGCGTTTAGGTCGTCTCATAAGAATGTCAAGCCCTCAGAAGATGAAATATCTAGTCGTATCGCTTACGCCTAAAACTATTGAATACTGGGATCTGGAAGACGCGGTATGGGATCTCTATAGTGAGGGAGTAGATGTAAGCTATATAGTGATTAATATCAAAGAAAAGAAACCTAGTTCCAGGGTGCTCGATATATTAAATGAGTTTTCACAGCTTAGAAGCGATATAGCAGTACAATATACTCTTCTAGCATTTGGATGGGAGCTCAGCAACCCCTTAACTTATATTACAAAATTTATCACGAATAGGGAGGATCTTAAAGAAGCTATTCGTGATCATATGAAGAAATGGGGGCTTAAAGCAGATACAGATGAAGACCTTGAGTATGGTATATTCCTTCTACTAACTTTTCCAATGTTCAAATGGGGTATGACGAAAGATATCTTCAAGCCCCTTGATAATGCGATTAATAAGAGTAGGTTTAGTAAAGAATTCAGCCGAGCCATTTTGGAGAAAAAGATATTCTATATTTATGATGTGGGAATGTTCTCAGAAATAGTAAGTTATCAGCTTCATAACCTCTACCAATCATGTATATCGGGTAATAGATGCAGTGACGAGTTCTTTAGAATAGCTCGGAAATTTATCCTCAGATTATTCACTAGAGCATTTCCATATAGCAATATAAATGATATCATCTGCAAGCTTAAAGAAGAACGATTAGAGAAACATAAAAGATTTCTTGAGGAGGCAAGACAAAATGGCATTCTTAAGGGTTACTCTGTACGGATAGACTGGGGAGACTATAATGAACGAAGTAAGTCCTATTCACCCAAGATTATAATAAGTCTAAGATTAGAAAATGCTTGGTTCTATCAATATATACAAATCAACTACTATGATATAAGCAAAGATATTCGCGAAGATAAAAACGTCAGGGAATTGATAGCAACAAACCTATTAACTATAGGCTATGAAGCCTCTAAGAAATTCCTTGAACAGTTATATGAGTTCAAAGATTATACTAAAATAAATACGGGGGACTCATAATTCTTTTCAATAGGGGGCCTTTTTCAAGCCTTCGTGGCAATGTTTTTCATTAGACGGGTTAGTAGGATGGTTTCTATCTTTTAGGGTTGTTGAAATACTGTGGGATGTATGTGGGTGTGAAGGCTGTAGTTTATATCCATATTAGTGGGGAGGACGAGAGTCTGGGAAATAGAGGGGAAATAGAGGTTTGTGATTAATAGGCGGGTTTTGGAGAATGGTGTCAATATAGTTATGTGCATTCCTGACCCCGGGG
>JALWQP010000089.1 GCA_027083045.1 Desulfurococcales archaeon | reverse complement strand
TTTTCAAGATGATTGCATTACCCATCTGGGTTTTATCTGCATGTTTCTGTCCTGTAGAAGATATTTCCATTTCATTGTCAATGCTCCTTAACTCGCATTTGATGAGATTCATCGGTGGGACGCCGATGAATGTTGCAACAAAGGTATCCCTAGGCTTTGCGTAGAGCTCGTCTGGTGTGCCTATTTGTAAGACTTTTCCTTTATTCATAACAGCTATTCGATCAGCCATAGACATAGCTTCTACCTGGTCATGAGTGACATATATGGTTGTGATCTTCAGTTCCTCATGGAGTTTTTTGAGCTCAGCTCTCATATAGAGTCTAAGCTTAGCGTCAAGATTGGATAATGGTTCATCAAGAAGCCAGACCTTCGGGTTTCGGACGAGCGCTCTAGCGAGTGCAACTCTTTGTTGTTGCCCACCTGATAGTTGTGACGGGTATCTCTCAAGGAGATTTTCTATTTGAAGCATCTTAGCAACCCATAGAACTCTCTTCCTTACATCTTCCTTAGTTAGATTCAGTTCTTTTCTCCTAATCATGAGTGGGAAAGCTATATTTTCATAGACAGTCATGTGTGGGTAGAGGGCATAGTTCTGGAATACCATTGCTACGTCTCTGTCCTTGGGATGTACATCATTTACAAGTTTATCATCAATATAGAGTTCTCCTTCATCGGGTTCTTCAAGCCCTGCAATTATTCTGAGCGTAGTCGTCTTGCCTGAGCCTGATGGACCTAGAAGAGCAAAGAACTCACCATCTTTAACTTCGAAAGACACGTGATCTACAGCTACGACGTCGCCGAAATACTTAGTGATATTGACCAATTTTACTCTGGCCAATTTTCGCACCATTAATTTATTGTTTTTCACATCTTATTATTCTGGACTATCCTATGTGAAGAAAAAATTGTTTTTATCTAATGTAGAGCTATTATCTATACCGTTTCAATAAGTATCCTATGACTAGTCCTATGATCAATGTTATTATTGCTACGATGTATGCCGTCGATGGTGTCTGATACTCTGTCTTTGAAACCGTTGTTGTTGATGGGTACGTCGTAGTGATGGTTTTCCACTGGGTAGTTGTAGTTGTATAGGTAGTTGATTCTGTTGTTGTTTGTGTAGTTGTCTTTGTGATTGTCTTTGTGATAGTCTTAGTTATCGTCGGCTGTATCGATGTTGATAAGGCATTGAATCCGATCAGTTCGGCAGGGACAGCTGTTCCGTTGGGATATATTTTGAACGAGCTTAGGATCTTATATTGTAGCTGCGCCGTTGGTGCTAGGAGATCCATTATTCTAGGAATAACGTTCTTGACTATGGCTTCAGCGTATTTCAGTCCTACACCAACAACCCATTCCTGAGGTTTAACACCGAATGGGCGTATACGGTCTGGGCCGTACCCGTCATAGCTTGTTACTACTACTATGTAGCTCCATTTTCCTTCGTCTTTAGTGTCGGGGAGTATGCTCTTATCGACTTCGGCTATGATTGCATTCTGGCTTGGATCAGCGTATACCTTAAACTTGTCGTCTTGGACGATACATGTCTTGTTCGGATAATATAGTGCTGCTTTCTGTCCTTTCGGTACCGGGTCGCTGCCCCATCCCGGCGCTAGAAGAAGTGCGAAGCTCCAAGCGTATGGCTTTGATATATTGACGTTGAGCCCAAAGGTATATGTGGCGTATGGTCCTTTCTCTGTGTGTACGTATATTTGTACGTATTGTAGGCAGAAGCCGTTGGGCCCCTTCCACGGGTTATCACCGAGATCTCTCATGAATGTCTGGAATATCAGTTTTGAGCCCGTATCGATAACTCTGAATCTGACCAGATCGAATACTCCCGGCTTGAACACATCATTTGTTGGGTAACTATATGTTCCTAATCCATTATCGTCTCCGATGGGGTCCTTCATATCGAATATCACTTTACCTGTAGGTACTCCTGTCTGTTTAGGTACTTGTATCATATATACTAGGCCAAGACGCGTGGCTGTTTCCACTATTTTCTCATTATAATATGTGGCCTCAGTAATATATGCGAAATCACCGCCCTTTAGGCTCAAGAAGTTCCATGGTACCTTGAGCTCAACAACGTTCTTGACGGCTATATCCTGTATATTGAATAATGGTATCCAGCCGCCCTTGCCATCGGCGACGCTTACTATTGCTGTCTTATTGCTGGGATAAACAAGGATTTCGTAGAATAACCCCATGCCAAGATCCTTCTTCTGGTACCTCGGGAAAGAATTATATCCTGGATGATATGGGCTGACGCTTCTCCACCAGTTTGTTAAGTATATGCCTATAGCTAAGTTGTTCATCTTCAGAACTGAATTGTTGATAGGCTCTATGCATAAGTACAGATTGTCGGGATCCACAGCGACGTATATGTTCTTTATAAAGGTGAGGCCGACACTCATATTCATTGAATCGCTCCATTCATTCGCTTCGATCACTCCATCAATCTTTGGTATACTCTTAAGCGGTGAAGGCGGCTCATTATTGATTGTCCCTATAGGTGTTGCATCGGGATTAAACGATGTAAGCAAATATGCTGGTGGCTTAATCCCTAGAGAATCATAAACACCTCTTAGATAAGCTTTAAACAATGGGTTTGCTGGGAAAGTACCTCCAGTATCTCCACCATACCACCAGAACCAATCGCTTGCCTCAGCTCTCAATAGATATTCAACGGCCTTAGGATTCTTCTTCTCGGCCTGGAATATGCTAGTTGCGTTCAAATACTTTAATAGATCCTCCCTAGCCTTGGCTAGCCACATCCAAGCAGCATTTTCCTGTCTCTGTCCTATCCATAATGCCAGTTCTCCTCCTGCCCAAGAACCTTCCGCTATATGGGATTTGACAGGTTTACGTGGTAGTCCCGAATAGCCGTCCTGGAAGTAGCTTATTGGGTAATCAGAGATATCCTTGCCTTTAAGGTCAAGGTAGTAGTGTGTCCCCAGAGGTAATGGTTTTGCCTCGTCAGCAAATTTTTTCAAATACTCGATCGGTGTTGTTGTTATCAAGATTCCTTTTTCTTGATATTCCGATAAGAGGCTGTAGAGGGTGTTCAGGAAGGTATCGCCGAAATGCTCGTACCATTCCCATGGGTTCTCCCCGTCCAAAGCTATGACCACAACACTTTTTCCATCGCTGTACTTTTCTAGAGCAAGGAGCCTGTTTATCAGGTCCTGTGCTGCTTGTTTTGGATCCATGTTGCTATAGCTGAAGCTTATCAGGTTGCTTAGCTCTGTATTTCTGAAGAAGATATAGATCTTCCTCCCATTAAAGTCTATGTACCATGGTCTAAGAGTGTTCGTTGGATCCGACGTCTTTACTCCGCTTTTACTTAATATTGATTCATCGGTAACTGTCCAGTTGAAGTACTTTGAGAACTCTTTCACCACGTACTCATTGACCGCTTCTTCCGCCGGCCATACCCCTCTAGGTGTTTCATTAAACACCTGTTTGAATAGTTCTATGCTTTTAACTATGTGGAGATCAAGATCATCTGTCCATCCGAAATCTGTTAATATTGGTGCTAGAGGATGGCTGTAGGGTACAGGTATTATTTCCGCCTGACCTTTCTCGAGTAGTTCCTTGTATATTGGTAGGATCTTGGACATAATATCGATCTGGACCTTCAGGATCTCCGCTAGCTGCTGTCGTGTAAAGTGTATATTGGGATCTGTAAGTGCTTTCTCATAAAGACTATACAGGTTCGGATACTCATCGTGGAGTACTTCCGGATCGATCCAGAATAAGTTGAATAGTGCTGCTAAATCAAGATAGTCCTGCTCAGTGAATGATTCAGCAACTTTCTCCTTGTATAGCTGCGATGGCAGGCTCCTGTATTGCTGTAGAACCTGCATAGCCTTATCTCTTAACTGTCTGTATCTAGGGACTTTATCGACTATTCTTTTCCAATTTATATCGAAGAAGCCTCCGGGTATTTGTAGCATGGAGAACTTCTCATCAATACTTAGCTTCGTACCGTTAGCTATTTTCCAGCTTATGATCTGTCTCTCATCCATAATTCCCTTCAGATAAAGTTCTAGCTGGACGATCAGTGAGCCGGAGAAGTCAAACGTCACTTTGATACCTGGGTGCTTGGACAGTATGTACGCCATTTTGTAGTAGTTTCCGACACTATGCATTCTCACCCATGGCAGTATGAAGTATGAATTGTTCTCATTAAGATACCATGGCTGATGGTAATGCCATATGAATATAACATATAATGGTTTTGGAGCCGTGGCCATAGGTATTACCGTGTACAATGATAATGCAAGTAACACAATAAGCGTAATTCCTAAAAGGATCTTACCAGTCATTTTTTACACCTTATCAAATAGAGTACTTTTTCTACACAGAGTATAGATTTGGGGTAAGGGAAAAACATGTTTTGTTTAATCAGTTCTCCCATTATTATTGCTACTTCCTCTTTACAAGATAGCCTATGATCAGACCTATAATGAATAATATTATTGCAGCGGCACCTGTCGCCGTCCAGTTAGTCGTCTCTTTAGTAATTGTTGTCGGTGAAGGTGAAGGTGACACAGATACAGATGTTGATGTAATGGTTGTCGTACTTGTCTTCGTTGTAGTCTGTGTTGATGTTGTCGTGTATGTAGTTGTTTCAGTCTGTGTTACTGTTTCTGTGACGGTCTTAGGCGTTACCGAGATCCCGGGAACGATAGCATATGTTCCAGCCGTTACATTGAATGTGTTTAACCACTCATACTGTAGGCTAGCTGGTATCCCGTTAGGGTACTGTGGCGAGTAGACTAGAAGGTCCAGTGCTAGCGGTTCTATGCCTTTTGCAACGGCCTGACCAATTCTGATGATGGTGTTCTTATTTGTAGCGTATTTAGTCGCGTTCAGAACCCATTCTCCTCCCTTAACACCGGCTTGTCTAACCTTCATTGGCCCGAACCCATCATAGCTTGCAAGTGCGACTATAATCTTCCAGTTCTTGATATTGTCAACATCGGGTATTAGGTTCTTTGAGATCACCGCTACTATAGCGTTCTCCTTAGGATCAGCGTATACCTTAAACTTGTCGTCCTGTACAACAACTGTGCCATTGGCGTAGATGAGAGCCGATTTCTGTCCTTTTGGTACTGGGTCGTTGCCCCATCCCGGCGCTAGTAGGACCGCAAAGTGCCATGCATAATCGCTCCTTATCATTAAGTGTAGTCCGAAAGTGTCCATTCGCGATTCTACTCCCTGGAGTGTCGTGTGTACGTATATTTGTACGTATTGTAGGCAGAAGCCGTTGGGCCCTTTCCACGGGTTATCACCGAGATCCTTGATGTAAACCTTGAATATAACATCTGTGCTGTTCGTCAATATTTCGAACTTCGTTAGATCGAATACCCCCGGCTTGAATACATTGTTTGATGGATACCCATAATAACCGGGTCCTTTATCGTCTCCTGTGGGGTCCGTTACGCTGATTTGTGGTGTTACGCCTGCCATGGCGGAGTAGGTCGGAGCTGATAGTAATGTTAATACAAGCATTATAGCTAGGGGTATGATGACGAGTTTAGGATTCATAAGATCATCCTCATAGACATCCATTCCTGTTACGCATGTGTAATAATTTTAATTACAAGTGATAAAAACATTGCTTTCAAAACATCTGATAACTAATAGTTTTCACATAGTTTTAAAACAAGCTATTTAAAAATCTATGTGCTTTCTATCCAGGGATAGTACTGGCTAAACAGCCTCTTCATCGTGAATTCCTTGTATGTGTCCCGCAATATGTTACACATGGTCTCTTTGTATTTCTCCGTCGGGTATAGATTGATGATCTCATTGAGTTTTCGGACAAAGTCGACATAATCTTTTTCGTCAACCTGTTTAGCTCTTGGGTCATCATATATGTTGATCAACTCATCTATAGTACTTCCGAAGAACCAGCTGTTAAGGTTGTCACGTATTAACTCAAGAGCTCCACCATCTCTCGACGCAAGGATAGGCACACCGTTAATACCAGCCTTCATATAGCTTGTACCACAGGCCTCCCAGCCAGGGAAGGGCGTGAAGAGCAGTAGGTCTCCCCCCGCCAGCATGAGCTTAGCCCTAAATATATCATAATCATGTACATAGATCACATTGTTGTACTTATCCATTAGTTTTTTGAAGGTTCTAGCATAACTAATACCGTCTTTATCGTTGGGATGAGGCTTTCCACCCAGCACAAAAAACACGTCTTCCATGTTGTATTCTTCGATAAATCTTGCGATGAAGTACGGCCTCTTATATCTTGTTAAACGTCTCGCCCAGACCACGATCATTTTATCCTCAGTTATCCGTACTGTATTCTTGTATTGTCTAATCATTTTCACAAGATCGTTTCTGGCCTCCAGATGTGCTTTCCAGAGCGTATCAGGATCGATAAGTTCTACGGGTGTCTCATTGATTATTCTCTTTAATGCTGGATGCATCCACCTTGATTCTTCAACAGCATTTGTAACATAACCTATTTTCTCGGAATAACCTGGGAACATTTGCTTGGTTATCTCTAGGTGTTTCTTGGAGACGGTAAATATTTTCTTGGCTTTATCCATGGCTAGTTTTGTTAACATAATATTGTCCTCATCGCCACTAAGCTTTACCCGGAATTCTTCCTCGAGTAATTTTCTCGGATAATATGGATGCCCCCATGGGCCCGGCGTGTGTGTTATGAATCTGTAGTTCTCATATTCAGGTAATGATAAGACTATAAGAGCGCCGTATGCCTCCTGAATATCTATAATGTCTATATTCTTCAACCTTATTTTTTCTCTAATGTATTCTGCGGAGGCTTTGGCTAGTAGAATATACTTATAGTATCGTTCTTGCTCGTTTTTCTCAATATATACCCTGTCAACAAGGGATCTAGCCCACATGGGGCATACGGGCTCGAAGTAAACGATTTTCGCGCTCTTTGCCTGGTAGGTCCATGGCCTTACGATGACTTCCTCGTTCTTCAAAGCTATTGTAAACTCTTCATCGGGCACCAGGATATTGTGTGGGGGCACGGGATGTGTCTGTGGTTCCGGTAGTATGTCTTCTTCGTTGAACTTGTAGTCCACATAGCCGTATCTATACAGTAGCGTTAAAACAATGTAATCATAGCCTTTCCTGGATGCATGAAGGAATTTATCGCCTTCAAGAACACCTAAACCACCAGCATAGGTGTAGAGTTGATCCAGCCCTATTTCGGGCGTAATACTAACAATAACCAATACTGTTCCCTCAGCCACGAGGCTTTATTGGACAAGATTTTATCAAGGTCTTCTACTCATATATTGTTATTGGATCAAGTAGCTAGTGATTCCATGATAGCAGAATGGTGACGGCCTTGACTCTGATAAGACCCCCTGAAGAATACAGGTATATCTTGTTCATTAGCTTCGACCTAGATGCAGAATCCGCCGAAATAAATAGAGGAGCAGATCCAAACACTCTCAGTCGTGGAAGATTCTCTGTTTACCGTGGTGTATACAAGATCCTCGATCTCCTCAAAAAGTATGGCGTCCACATAACCTTCTTCACCCCATCATGGGTTGTTGAGAGATATCCCGCAGTGATCGAGGCCATTTTATCGAGGGAACACGAGATCGCCGCTCATGGCTACCTGCATGAAAGACTTGATCAGCTGAGCCTCGAGGATGAGGAAGAGATCTTTAGGAGGACTGATGAGATATTCAGAGACGTCGTTGGCGAGAGACCGCAAGGGTTCAGAAGCCCGTACTGGAGGTGGAGCAGGAACACTATAGAAATCCTCTTGAGACACGGATATAAGTACGACAGTAGTTTGATGGACGACGAAATACCCTACCTCTTAAGGCATGGAGAAGGCTCTCTATACGAGTACCCAGTGGATTGGAGGCTTGACGATTGGCCGTACCTTGAATACTATAGGAGCCTAACTCCACGACAATTGCTGGAGCAATGGCTTGAAGAAATCAGGTACGCCGAGAACGTTACTGGCTATGTATCGATAACGATGCATCCCCAATGTATTGGTAGGGGTGCTAGGATAAAGGTTCTCGAGAAACTATTGGATCACGCCACGAGGACAGGTGCATGGATACCGCGTGGCAAAGACCTTGCAGAGTACTTGGGAAGACTTCACGGGAACAGAGAGGTCGTGGTGCATGAGTACGTTGAGTACTAGGTAGGGAACAGGCGGTCAGGGCGCGACCTCTCCCCTCATAGCCGCTCGTAGGGGGCTCGGGCCAGGGCAGAGCTCCTCATCCCACATGCCAGTATATTACTATGCCACCAAACATGTTTTTCTGGCCACAGACTGGCCAGACCCGATTAAAAAGATAGTTATCCATGAACAACATACGTAAAGTAATGGTGATAAGACATGTGCCCGGAAGAAAAACGTGTTGAGCCCGGAAACAAGGGCTCAGAAGCCGAAGAACTAAGAGAGATCTTCGACGCGATAGCGGGTTTCATAAAACAGATCAAGACGGAGCTCAAAGAACTATTCATGGTGAGCTTCGAGGCGCTTAATGGAGAGAAGCTTGGAGAAGAAGTAGCGAAATTCTATAACTCTCTCGTAGAGAAAGGCGTGCCGAAGGAGCTAGCGGAGAAAATGACCATGGAGTTCTTCCATAAAAGGCTTGAAGCAGTACCAGATCTAGGAAAGATATTGTCAAGCATAAAATTATTCGGAAGTAAGAAGGATAAACAAGGCGAAATAAAACCTGGCATCATCCTCAACATAGGCGAGGAGAAGAAGGAAGAAAGTGAAAAGGAAGAACACGAAGAAGAAAAATAATAACTTCAATATTTTAATGATGGCTGGCAGGGAACACGAGTGACACCAGCTAATAGGGAGGACAGGCTTGAACGGCTTGAAAAACTCGTGGAGACAATACTCTATAAGCTAGAACAGATAGAGTCTATGCTGAGATCAACTGGAGATCCGGAATTAATGATAGCGGCAGAACTAGTATCTGCCTTTTCCCTGCCGGCCACAAAATCTCTTGAAGCAGCCTCTATAGTCATGGATATCATGAAAAAGATCAAGCTACTGGATCCCATCAGTAGAGCAATAGTTGAGGTCATGTCGACATGCGAGCCCCTAACCATATCCGAGATAACCAGGAGAGTACGAGAACTGAGAGGCAAGGCATCCCGAAGGATCATCAGAGAACGCCTGAAGAGACTCGAAGAAAAACAAATAGTAGTACAAACCGGGGAGAAAAGAAAACTCTACACCCTAAGAAAATGCCTGGAAAAACAGTGATATCAGCAGCAGGAATACTTCTCAGGCTAATATGGCAACTTGCCTCCCTACTATTGGAGCTCAAGGCAACGCTCTGGATCAAGAAGATGATCTATAAGCGGAGATTCAAAGAAAAAATCAAAAACCTACCTCCCCCTCTACAGGAGGAACTAATAAAATACTATGAAGAAAGAATAGACAAATACACAATAAACCTAAAAGAAATAACAAGGATGATGAGCTCGGGAAAACAGAGGCTAATCGATGAAGAGGGTCTTGAGTACTGAACATGTTATATAAAATTGCTTTTGAATAAAGATGTATTTGATTGCCCTAGAAGAACGACTAGCTTCAACTTAGTTTTTATTAATTTGCTCTTTCATCTCCACGAAGAAGCTATAGTGGAACACTCCTCCACAAGTGCAGAGTACAATGATTTCTAATATTTTCTAATATAGAGAATTTGCACCTCATGTTTAATAGTTGTTATACACAAGTAGAATATTGGCGGCCGGAAATAAGTCGTGTAACAACGGCTTATGAAGCTCTTAGGGATCATGGGCTTAACAGCTCATAATGTCTCTAAGGGTGGCTGGTGGCTATCTCTGTCTCATGGGGTTAGTCCCTTATGGGATGGAGATTCCTTGTATGACTAGTTTATCTGTTTGTCATGGAAAACATTATTACCGCGTTATGAATAATTTATGATTTGATGATAAGCTTGGATGTCAGATTAGTTCTGCTCACGATCTTTTTACTCTTCGTTATTGCAGGCTCTCTCATAGTTCTTGAAGTTAATAGAAATGCTGTGATAAACCCCTACAAGAAGTATGTTGTTGTGGAGAAGTATGATGATTGGGAGATAACGTCTTGGCTGGAGCCTGAGAACATATTCTCTAATCAGAACTTTGTAATCAGTACGATGGTCAAGTATCTTGGTATGAAGACTTATAAAGTATACGTGGTTTTCCCGATAGTGCCCGAGATCACTGTTAGGAATGCCGAGAACGGCAGTATAGTTTATTCTCTTGCTGTTCCGTCGATTACCCGTCTAGAGACTATTAGGCCGGGCACCACATATAATTTCTCTATAGCGATAGGCCCCGGTTCCCATGCAATTAATCATGTCTTCGCGCCAGGAAAATATATTGTCGAATTAAAAGTATTAGTTCCTGTCACTAATTCTTCGGGTGCGGTTAATATTAATCTAAGGCTGAATGTGAGGTAGTAGCATAATAGCTCATATTTAAAACATTATTTTTCACGGCTTTCCTCCATGAGCTCAACTATTCTGAGCAGGGTTTTCCCTGCATCAGTAAGACTATAGTCTTTCCCTAGGAACTTTGCCTTTCTCGCTATGATGAGCGCTGTTTTAACAGTATCTATGTCCAACTTGGTCTCGTTCACAAGTCTTGCTATATCGTCTGTTCCTATTTCCTGTATCTTCTTCAGGACCTTGATTAGTGGTGGATATATGGGAGTGGCAATACCTTTCTCAACACCCATCAATACCTGTTTCAGCATCTCGCCGATATCTGTAAGTATTATGTAGCCTATCGTGGTTGTCTTGACATAGCCTCTTGTCTCGAGCTTATCCAGTACTATGTTTATATCCTCGCCATATCTCTTGAAGGAGTCTATGATTAGTTCTCTCGGCAGGCTTTTACCGACAGGGAGCCTTCTTATAATCAATGCTTCGAGGCCTGTGAGGAACAAGCTCTTCTCAGCACTCCTCGATGCTCTCTGGAGAGCTAAGCCGTACTTTGTCGGGCCCCCGGATCCAAGTATTCCTTGATCCCTAGCTATGCCGATCCACTTCTCCAGAGTTCCTCTGCATGCATCTGCCTCTATAAGGCTCCTTGAAGCCAATACTGTTACGGGCTTAGATTGACTCGCATGGATTATTTCGTCTGCGTATTTGGTGGTCTTGAATGTCTCCTTCTTATTGAATTCTATGCGCTCTACGAGACCCATAGATTCTAAGTGATAGAGGGTCAGTGTGATACTATAGTATTCGCCGCACCACTCGTTCTCCAGTCTCTCTTTGAGCTTTTTGAGGGTTGGTGCTTCTTCGGGATTGTATTCAGCCTTCTTCCACTGCTCAACAATCTTCTTCAGGAGCAGGAGCTCCTTGGAGGATATACTGTATGGTGGGGTCTCTTCAGGTCGGCTTAGTAGTTCCCAGGCCCTGATAACTTGTTTTGCAGCTCTTGTCAAGGACCCCGTTCCTGAGACGTAGCTTATTTTGCCTATAATAGTCCTAATCTCGCCAGGTATATCCTCGCCTTTCTCGAGTCTGAGCAACGCTTCGTATATAGTCTTGTTCAGAAGAACAGGTACCAGGGCATCAATATTTAGCTCCCTAAAAGCGATTTGTAAGAGCCTAGCTGGCTTGGTTAGCGATAAGTAGTGCCCGTATGGCACGCTCTTCGTGATAAGCCCCATCGCTTCAAGAGAGTCCAAGAAGCTAGCCATACTATAGAAGCTCTTCTTTGCAGGCCCCTCTGGGACAGATAGGATCTCAGCCGCCATCGCCTTCGTGATCACTAATCTCTTCTCCATGGAATCAAGTGCTTCGATAACTTCGTAGGCTCCGAGGGCTGAACCCCTCTGGAATAAGAAACCTCTTTCCTCTACGAGTTTCTGGAGCTCCTCGGGCACGTAGCCGCCTGCCTCGACGCTGGCCTTTAGTATGGTATATATTCTCGAGTCGATCCAAGGATCTGTGCTTGGCTTTCCAAGAGACTCCCAGATCTCAAGTATTCTTCTCGCTTGATCAGTTGTTCTGAACTTATCAGTATCCATTAAATCCACTAGTCCCTGCACATACATGTCAAGGAGTACTTGGAAGTGTTCTTTCCCTGTACCCCCAACTATCTCCTTAACGTCTCCTAGTGTGAACCAGCCCTTATCCATCTTATTCTCGAGTACTCTGAGCATTTTCTGGGTAATGTATACCATGTGCTTCACCTAGCAATTCTATATTTCGTTGTATTATTTATATGGTTTATCATGATATGATACAATTGATTTTGATAAAATAATATTATACAATAATTATTACAAAGAAAAATTATCCTATATAGAATTAGCAAGTCTAATAATAGATGATGCAACAACATCAGGCTTCTCATAAAGGATCATGTGCCCAGCGTCTTCGACGGTAATCAGTTTGGAACCTGGTATAAGCTCATTTATCTTCTCAGCGGTCTCGGGAGATGTAACTATATCGTCTTTTCCAACAATTATTTCGGCCTTGACACGAGCCTCTCTTAGTTTTTCAGGAGCTCTCCAACCATCAAAGAATCTAGAGTACCTGAACACGTGTGCCGGCAAATTCTCAATATACTTGGTGTTATCTCTCATGAAATCTTGGAAGATCTTGTTCGGGGTCTTAGGGCTGAAAAATAGTTTTCGGTAAAGCCTCCGCGTCAACGGGTTGTTCTTGAAAAATAGTGGCTTCCAAAACAGTGGCGGTGTATGTACTATTATCTTATCAATAAAATCCATTTTCAACTCGTAGGGAGGCCCGACAAGAAGCGTTGCGGGTATATCATTGTACTTAGCAATGTATTCCATAGCAACTACGCATCCGAAGCTGTGCCCAGCGACAAGAGTCATAGTCGGATCAAGGTCCAGCGACTCCATGATACCTCTAAGATCCTCCACATAATCATCAATACTTACGACCTCGGGCTTCTCAGAGCCGCCATAACCCCTCATATCCGGAACAACAACCGTATAGTTCTTCGTCTCTAGAAACCCTAGCACATGCTTCCAGTTACTCATCTGACCAGGCGTTCCATGCAACAATATGATGATAGGGTTGTTTCCTCTTCTAAGGAGGATCTTGAGCTTTACTCCATTGACGGTCAGATATACTATTTTGGGCTTCAAAACAGCATCACATACTATGATGCTTATACAATATTATTCTTATTTACATCCTACTATAATACGTGATCCCATGGCATTATCGTATCCAATTATGTTATAAGTAGCTAACACGTATTCAACACCAATGGGATGAGGCGTTGGTCAGAATTAAGGTGAAGATCATAGATACTGATCAGGAGTGGCTCGTCGAAGCAGAGAACAGAGCCAGGATTAGGGATGTGCTCGAGAAACTGGATCTCAATCCCGAAGAATATATTGTATCTAGGAACGGCGAGGTAGTGGCTGAGGACGAGGAAGTGGGCGAGGGCGACCTCATAATACTTTACCCGGTGGTTTCAGGTGGTTAACTGTAGTTTCTGTGGGAGAAAAGCGGTTTATGTCTCCAAGGCCTTGGGGAGAGCATACTGTAAGAAACATTTCCTAGAATACTTCGACAAGAAGGTCAGACGCACGATCAGGAAGTACAGGATGTTCAGCGAGAAAGAAACAATAATTGTCGCCGTGTCCGGTGGAAAAGACTCTCTCGCTCTTCTCCACTACTTGGTGAAGCTGTCCAAACGTGTCCCAGGCTGGACGATTAAGGCACTACTCGTGGATGAGGGGATTAGGGGTTACCGCGAGACAACGATCAAGGACTTCCTACGAGTAGCGGAGGAACTTGGCGTAGAGTATAGGATCGTGAGGTTCAGGGACGAGCTGGGATACACGCTTGACGAGATAATAGAGATAGGTAGACGGAAAAAACTGCCCTACCACCCATGCAGTTATTGCGGAGTATTCAGGAGATACCTGCTCAACAAGGCGGCGAGAGAGATGGGCGGAACAGTTATCGCTACAGCCCATAATCTTGACGACGTGATCCAGACTTACCTGATGAATATAGTCAAGAATAGCTGGGAGAAGATAATCAGGCTAGGCCCGGTGAGCGGTGTAACAGGTCATCCTAGATTTGTGAGGAAAGTGAAGCCTTTCTACGAGATACTTGAAAAGGAGAGCGCTCTTTACGCTGTCCTGAACAATCTCTACCCAAAATTCGTGGAGTGCCCATATGCGCAGCAGAGTATGCGCTGGTATCTACGAAAACACATCAATAAGCTCGAGGAAATGTATCCTGGGACTAAATACTCTATGTTACGGAGTCTCCTCCGGATAATACAGCTTCTAGAGGACAAGACGGACAAGATCATAGAGGGCGAGATCAGGAGCTGTCGCATATGTGGAGAACCCGCATCCCACGATCTATGCAGAGCATGTACATACAGGTTAGAACTGGGAATCATGGACGAAAACGGCAACATTATCAGGGACATAGATACAGGAGCTTCAGGGAACCAGTTATCTAGATAATAATTAACAAATTAACACATATTCCTTAGACACTATTAATAACCAGTATAACTCAGAAACAATACAAAGACTTCTTGCATAGATAAAGGGGGTAAATCTATGAAGCCTGACCCAAGACACCGTGTTTTCATGAGCGTCATAGAGCTCATACCACATATATGGCCTACACCTTTAGTCAGATTATCCTCGCTTTCAACGGGAGAATATAACATATGGGCTAAGCTCGAATTCTTCAACCCATTTAGTCACAGCATAAAGGATAGACCCGTCTGGAACATGGTTGTCAAGGCACACGAGAGATGTATTGAGTGCGGAAAACTCTACGAGGCAACATCCGGCAACGTAGGCATAGCCCTGGCATCCATATCCAATATTCTCGGGATAAAGTTTAGAGCATATATCCCAAGACCAACCCCTCGAATAACAGAGGTACTGCTCAAGATATTAGGAACAGAGATCATCAGGACAAACTACGACACAATATCTCCCGAAATGGTTGATATGGTGAAGAAAGAGGCAGAAAAAGATGGTGCAATGAACCTCAACCAGTTCGAGAACGATGATAATCTAGAGGCTCATCTGAAATATACTGCACCAGAGCTTGACGAGCAGCTCTCAAGCATAGGGCGGAGCCCGCCCCACGCCATAATAGCTGGTATAGGGACATCAGGACATATTAGCGCATTATCAATGTATTTCAAGAAGAAGTATGGCGATAGGGTCAGAGTAATCGGTGTCATACCCGCAATGGGATCATCGATACCCGGGATAAAGAGAGTTGAAGCCAGACCAAAATGGCTTGCTGATGCGGATATAGATGAGATAGTCGAAGTGAGTAGGGATGAGGCTATAGAGGCCTCGATCCTGGTGGCCAGGAAAGAGGGGTTACTCGTAGGCCTTAGCTCGGGGGCAGTGCTAAGTGCGTATGGGAAGATCAAGGAGAAATATGGTCCGGGAGACTATGTGCTCATATTCCCGGACGACATATTCAAATACATAGAATATTTCGATGATTACTTCTCTAGGAAAGGAGATAGGAAGCTTTTCTGCTAAACGTTCATCATTACTTCAAATAATCCTTGGTACGTGTTTTATTCTGTAGTATAATACATAAATAATATTATTGGCAAGTGCCTAGCACGTATTGATTCATAGTAAGTGTATTGACACTTGCTGGGGAGATGCTAGCGGATTGTTGGGCCCGTATATCGAGAAAAAGATTGTCTTCGGCATCCTAATAGGGATAGTATCTGGTCTCGCAGGTGTCGGATTTTACTATATGGTGGCCCTAGTAGCACATATCGTCGGCTATGCCATGATGTCTAGCTATGAGGGCTGGACACCTGATCTCTCCATATATGCCCTCGATGCCACTAATAGGGTCATAATACTGATCGTATTACCTGTTGCTGCCTTCATCAGTGGACTAATAGTCTATAGATTCGCGCCCGAGGCCGAGGGCCCGGGAGTGGATCCTACTATAGAGGCGTACCATCATATGAGAAAACTACACCTACACTTACCAGTAGTCAAGGCCGTGGCATCCTCGATAATGATAGGTTCAGGTGGGAGCGGCGGTCTTCAAGGCCCTGGTCTCCAGATAGGGGGCGGGATAGGCTATTCCATAGCGACGATCCTGAAGTTAGGCCTACGGTACAAGAGGATACTAATGGTCGCGGGCATGGCTGGAACGCTCTCGGCAGTATTTCATAGCCCTATAGGAGCAGCACTATTCGCTGTCGAGGTACTATACAGGAGGGATATCGAGGTAGAAGGAATAGTTTCATCACTAGTATCGTCTATAACTGCTTATGCTGTATCAACATATATTATGGGCTATATGTGGTTCTTGCCCCGCCTAGTATACAGTATGGTTGAGCTTTTCACCCCAGTCATGATTATGAATTATATCGCGCTGGCGTTCTTGTCAGCCGTTTTCGCATGGTTATATATCCAGTCTTTCCATATGGTGAAAAAACTTGTCTCTAAAGCAAAGATATCTGGTACAAAAAGAGCAGTCATTCCGGCAGCCATGGTCATACCCGTAGCCATTATAGGCTACTATGTACCGTACATCCTCGGAAGCGGAACCGGGATGTTGTCCCAAATACTAGTAATGACGCATAGCAATAATCTAGACATAAACATGTGGGGCATAGGAACGGCGGCCAGCCTGCTCCTCCTCGTACTTCTCAAAATACTTACAACAAGCCTCAGCATGGGTAGCGGTGGAAGCGGCGGCTTATTCGCACCCGCAGTATTCATCGGTGGAACACTAGGTCTTTTCTACGGTATAACAATGGGATCACCAACCACAGGGATACCGCCATACTTCTTCGCATACATAGGGATAGCATCGTTTTTCGGGGCAGCAACAAATACTCCGTTCGCGACATCATTCATGGTCGCTGAGATGAGCGGTGATTACTATATTTTACTACCTGCTCTTATATCATCCCTTATATCAAACGAGATCATAAGATATGATACACTGTATAGGTCACAACCCATAAGAAGACCCCCAACAATACTAGTCACACCAAAAGAACTGCTAAGCCTGATCGATAAGAATGTGCTCAGTAACATAAAAGTATGGGAACTAACAATTAGGGATAAGATAGTGCTGGATAAGATCGCCGATCTAGGAAAGATTAGGGAAGAGATTATCCGCAAATATGGCGAGACAGTTATTCCTATAATTGTGGGCGATGAATTCTATGGAGTGATAAATCTTAGGAGTCAAGAGATTAAACAAGATGTGCCATGTATAGACTACCTAGCATCCATTGTTGACGCTCTAGAATTAATGAGCAGAGAACGAATAGATTATCTCGTAGTGACCGAAGGAGATGAAATAATAGGGGTTCTCGTATTGAACGAGATAATAAAGCTCCTCTCACCACTAATATATGAGCATCAATTACGTAGGTTTACCAGATCAAGAAATACTTGAACATCGGCTTTTATCAAGGAAAACTTTCTAATAAGAACATTTACGTCATCATCCGGATTTTCCAATACATTTGCTATCTCTGTATTTATCCGGTCAAGCAGTTGTTTTCCTCTTGAATAGTAGATTGATACTTTATTCTTCAACATCCAATTACCTATGCTCTCAACATCCTTCCTGATCTTCTCCAGATCTTTTAGTGCGGATTCAATGTACATTATCGCCATCCCCCTAGAGCTTATAGGCATGCCGGCAAAAGCGGTCATAAGCAGGACATGGTCTTGTCTTTCCCTCTTTAATTTCTCGAGAACATTTCTTGCTATCAATAATTTCCCGATCGCTATATCGAGTCTATCAATGATTTTCGTCATCTTCTTTACCGGGTTTTTCCTAAATGGCAACCATTATCTCCTCCCATACAATTCTGCTAGTTCGCCAAGCTCATGGAACTTAGGGCTTTCGAGCTCGGATAACAACATTCTCCACTCCCAGTTCCCCTTAATTGTTCCTGGCTTGTTCATACGAGCCTCCGAACCTAGACCTAGAACGTCTTGGGCAGGTATTATTGCGAGCCTCGAGACACTCATCAATGCAAGCCTGATAAATATCTGTGATACATTCTCGGAATTTATTGCGAGACCAGTATATGATGCTAGGAATTTCTTCTGTCTCTCGCCAGCTTCCTCGATATACCATCCCTTAACCGTGTTAGTATCGTGTGTTGAGGTATACACGATACAGTTTTCTTCATGATTATGGGGGAGGTAGGGATTCCCTGGATCGCTCCAGGCAAATACCAGCACCTTCATGCCTGGCAACCTATATTTTCTCATAATTTCCCTAACATCTGGCGTTATGACACCAAGATCTTCGCCGACGAAGGGAAGTTCCGGGAAGAACTTCGTAAGGGTCTTGAAGAAGTCTTCGTAGGGTACTTCTACCCATTTACCATTGACGGCTGTTTCGGCATCACCTGGTACTTCCCAATATGCTATAAGTCCTCTAAAGTGATCAATCCTTATCAGATCACATAGG
>JALWQP010000088.1 GCA_027083045.1 Desulfurococcales archaeon | reverse complement strand
ACCATGTTCCGCCTGGTGACGCTGTAATAGAATACGAGGGCTTCCCGATGAAAACCTCGCCCTTATCAACAATAGCCAATACATTTATCGTCAACTCTATCGTTGCACAGACAACACAGATACTATTGGAAAAAGGTGTTGAACCACCTGTATGGCTAAGCGCTCATCTACAGGGTGCTATGGAGCATAACTTGAAATTGCTCGAAAAATATAGGGGAAGGATCAGATTATTATAAGCAAGGCTTCTTTTTAATAATCGATTTAAAAATATGGATTTAAGGCTTTGAGTCATAATAAAATTTTATGGTGTATAAGTAAATAACATTGTAATTGGATAAAACAAGCATGGCGGACAGCCTTGACGAAAGAGCTTGTTATTAGACATGCAAGAATCTATACCCCACTGACAGTTATCAGAGACGGGTACATTGTTATCAAAGAAGATACTATAGCAGAAATAGGCAGGGAGCCATATTCGGGAGCAATATCTGACCAATTACACGCGGAGGGACTAATTATTGCGCCAGGATTTATCGATACACATATTCATGGTTATGGTGGAAGGGACACCGATGAAGCAGATGTAGAAGCGATATATACGATCTCTAAGGGCTTGGTCAAGCATGGCGTGACGAGTTTTGTTCCATCCTCTGTCACTATGCCTCATGAAGCACTCGTTGAGATTGCGAAGTCGATCAAAGAAGCCAGGGAGCTGTGGAAGCCGGAAATAGGGGCAAGAATACTGGGCCTCCACCTTGAAGGACCGTATCTAAGTGTGGAGAAGGCAGGTGCTCAGAACAAGGAATACATAAGGCCTGCTTCAATCAAGGAGCTGAAACAATACATTGAGGCTAGCGGAGGACTAGTAAGACAAATAACTGTTGCACCAGAAAATCAGGGCGCACTAGACCTGATAACCTATGCTGTATCTCAAGGTATAACAGTATCTATAGGTCATACGAACGCGACCTACGAGCAAACAAGACTAGCCATCGAGCGAGGAGCAAGGAAGTCAACACATACATTTAATGGTATGAGAGGAATACATCACCGCGAACCAGGCCCGGTTATCGCCGTTCTTGAAGACGATAGTGTTTATATCGAGCTAATCACCGACTTCATCCACATAAGTCCTCCCGTGGTCAGATTCGTGATAAGACATGTTGGGCCACACAGGATGGTCCTCATATCGGACTCAATATGTGCTGCCGGTCTTCCAGATGGTACATATGAGCTAGGCGGGTTGAAGGTAATCGTTAAGAATGGTGTTCCAAGGCTTGCCGATATTGGAGCCCTGGCTGGTAGTACATTGACCTTAGACCGTGCTGTAAGGAATGTACATAGCCTAGGCTTTGGTCTAAGAGAAACACTGGTTATGGCCAGCTATACCCCGGCGACATCGATCAACGCTCTCTACAGGGACAAAGTAGGGCTGTTGGCGCCCGGATTTAAGGCAGACCTTGTATTTCTTGATGACTCGCTCAATGTTGTTAGGACGATGATTGGTGGAGAAATAGTTTATGAGAAGAGCTAAGGTGTTTCTTCAGTCTCTATAACTTTTTTCAGCCACCTACCACTCCTTATCCAAGTCAATGATATTATTCCAGCAACTATATTGCTTATAGACATACCCATGTATATGCCAGTACTGCCGAATCCGAGCAGTAGGGCTAATAGGTAGCTCAGACCTATTCTTAGAATCCATAGCCTCACAATAGATATTATCGCGAATGCCCTAGTGTGTCCGGATCCATTAGCTATTGCTCCCGCTACGAAGAACAAGCCGAAGAACGGTATGCTCCACACGAATATGCTTATGAGCCGTGAACCCTCAGCTATAACCATAGGGTCATTAATAAATATGGATACAAGACCCTCACGGAAGAAGTAGATCAGGATTCCGCCTAGAACTAGGCTTGAAAATACTAGGAGCAGCCCGATCTCTGATATCTTCCTAGCTCTATCGTATTTCTCTGCACCAATGTTCTGCCCAATCATGATCGACACGGCTCTACTGATTGATCCAACAAACGCAGTCAAGATATCTATAATCCTGATCGCCACGCCATAAGCCGCTACAACCACACTACCGAACATGCTTACGAGGCTCATCATGATTGTGAAGCCCAGCGCATTGCTGCTCTGCTGTATTGCGAGCGGCGTACCTATACGAAATATTTTCTTGAGCCACCACTTCTCGATACGCATGTATTTCAGCTCTATCTTCACTCCCCTGATTCCTTTTGCGAGAAAGTATCCACCAATAATGCTTAGAAGGGATCTTGAAAGTATTGTCGCGACAGCTGCACCTACAACACCTAGTTGGGGAGCACCTAATAACCCGAATATCAATATGGGATCGAGGATCATGTTGGCTATACTAGAAATTATGCTTAGCATCGTCGGAGTCCTGGTGTCCCCCATGCTATTTGCTATGATCATATATGCGAAACCCAGGAAAACAAGGGGGATCCCGATGAAAATCGTCCTCGTGTATTGTACGGCTAACGGATAGATATTCTTGGGAACATGCATCCACGAGAGAAAATATGGGCTACCAATATATCCTACTAGGCTGAACGACACGGCTAAAATAAGCGCGAACCCGACAAACATGCTCGCGGATTTTTTAACCATTACTTCGTCTCCTGCACCATGATACTGGCTTATCAGACTTATCGCGGCATTCATATAGCCTAGCCCAACAGAGTAGACAAGCATTATCAACGGCCAGGAGACCGTGGGTGCTCCAAACGCGTATCGTCCGAGGCGTCCGAGCCAGAGGGCATCCACCAGATTGTAGGATATGTTTACTAGGTTTGCTAGGAAGACAGGCCAGGCTAGCCAAAGGATCGTACGTATTATTGGTGCCTCCAGTATTCTTTGTCTGAAAACCCTTGTTCTAGCATCCATTGGCGGCACCGATAATACGGTGTTATATAGAGCGTAGTTAACCTGGTCGAAAAATACGGTTCATAAGTCCTAATAATAGTATCCCTATAATAGATGAGTACCCATGATAAATTTGATAAATTGTTCAAAACATAACAAGAAGTGTACCTAGACCTATTACGGGGTGATACCCCTTATGAGCTATAGAACAGATAAGGATAGGCTCTTCCAAACCCTCAAGAAGCTGACCGACGTACCATCACCATCCGGATTCGAGGACAAAATACGAGAAGTAGTGATCGAGGAGCTGAAGCCCTATGCCGACAAGATATGGGTAGACAGCATGGGGAATGTGATCGCTCTAAAGAAGGGAGCTGGAGAAGGAAAACTAATGCTCGCCGCACACATGGACGAGATAGCGCTCATGGTGAAAGCCATTGATAAGAACGGATTCATAAGATTCGTACCTATAGGGGGCTGGTCTCCCAGAATACTTCCAGGCCAGAGAGTCGTAATAGTGACTCTAGACGGTAAAATGATCAGGGGAGTGATCGGTAGCAAGCCACCACACATCATGAAGCCTGATGAGCAGAACAAGGTTATCCCGATACACGAGCTATTCATAGACATCGGCGTAACGAGTAGGGAGGAAGCAGAGAAGCTCGGAGTAACCATAGGTAGTGTCATTGTAATGGATAGAGAGACTGTAAGGATAGGGAATGGCGACATAGTTACTGGTAGAGCACTAGACGATAAAATCGGAGTAGCGGTAATGATCGAAGCATTCAAAGAGCTCGAGAAACCAGCAGTAGATGTTTACGCCGTCGCCACAGTCCAGGAAGAAGTAGGGCTAAAGGGGGCAAGGACAGCCGCCTACAGTATTTCCCCCGACCTAGCTATAGCTCTAGATGTTACAGTAGCTTCAGATATACCAGGAGCATCGGAGGAAGACTACGTGACAAGAATTGGGAAGGGCCCAGCAATCAAGATAATGGATGGTAGAGCGGGGACAGGACAGATAGTGCCTAAACCAATAAGAGACTTGCTAATTAAGACTGCCAAGGAGGATAATATACCATATCAGCTCGAAGTACTGCCCGGCGGAACAACTGATGCAGCGGCAATACAGCTAACTAAATCCGGTATTCCCGCTGGCACGGTTAGCGTGCCGACGAGATATCTGCACAGCCCTGTAGAGCTATTGAGCCTTGAAGACAGTGTCAATACGGTTCGATTAATCAACGGGTTCATTAAGAGGCTAAACAGAGACTGGATAAACAATGTCCTCAGACGTGAAGTCAAATAATGTTTTTATAGCGCATCATATGCTCCTATCTATAAATGGTAAACAATCTTGGGGAAAAACACTAAACACAGGATCGTGCTCGTATCACTTATCGTAGCTGGTCTAGTAATCAGGTCTATTCTAGCTCCATATACTACTGGGAGCGATATAGCTCAGTTCGCCGGTTTCGCAGATACTTTTCTGAGACACGGTATCTGCTTCTACAAGTACAGCGGCTCTGCCTCCTTCATCGCCGAAAACTGGCCATACAATTGGCCCTACGTATATGGTCCGCCACTCATATTGTTTCTCGGTTTGCTCCGATTGATTATTCATGATAAAGTGATCCACTATTTTGACACATTAGGCCATTATTACGTCTATATACCCATGAATTGGATCATAGCTTGCAAGGCATTATTCATACTATTTGATACCCTGTCAGCGATCATGATATATCTGATAATAAAGAGGATTACAGGCCGTGCCAGTAAGGCATTGCTCGGCATGTCTATTTACTACTTCAACCCCATGACAATCTATGTATCATCCATATATGGAATGTTTGACCCGATAGCGTTCTTCTCCATGCTAGCATCGCTGTACTTCATAATCAACAACAAGAGAATTATGGGCGCTCTTTCTATGGGATTATCGCTCGTAATTAAGCAAACAATGTTATTCCCGACAATCTATTATTTATTATATATTCTTCGAAGCGACGGCATAAAGAAATTCGTTAGGGATGTAGTCCTAATAATTCTCCCTGGACTAGTTTTCATGGCTCCCTTCATGCTTTGTCCCGGATCGACGAATGTTTTTCTCGAAAGCCTAAAGAAAACCAGTAGCCCGTCATACAC
>JALWQP010000087.1 GCA_027083045.1 Desulfurococcales archaeon | reverse complement strand
ATGTACGCTAGGCCCATGGTAACCATTGCTATGGGGACCATGAACAATCCGGCGAGAACAGATAAGAATACCACGAGTAATGCTAGGACAGCGCCCTCCACGCCATAGTAGTAGACATAGACGGGCGTGAGACAAATGATCCCCTGAACAATGAACGGGGCAAACATTGGTAGAGCAACAGCCAGGTATCTCAATATACGTGGGGCTGGAGAAGCAAGAATGTAGGGCAGAGTTCCAGCCCACATATCTGATGAGGGTCTCTGCATGATCATATCGGCACCTATGAGGACGGTCAACATCAGGTAGCTCATCGTAAGGAAGAAAGTTATGGCGGAAACATGGAACCGCTGGCTAAAACTTGTAAGGCCACCTACAGCTAAACCCATGATAACGAATAACAGGGTCAATATGTATGGGTAAACAATGAACGATACGATCAGGCTCTTCCGCCTAGTTAAATCCTTGTAGAAAGCCATCCATTCAGCCCATAAGATCTCTCTGAGACCCAATGAACCCGTCACCCTTAACCGCTATAGTAGACAAAGACATCCTCGAGGGTTGGCTCTTCCACGGTTAGCTTCACTATATCAACACCATTGGAGACCAGCACACGGATGACATCGCCAATTAATTCCTCCGGCTTTCTAGCCTTGAACGTAATAATTGTGAGCCCATTCTCTCTACGTATTTCAGGGTCGACACCAATTACTTCCTTCAATTTATCATATCTACGGGGCCCGCCCTTGACCATGATCTTTACGGTCCTGAAAGCCATGATCTTGTCTTTCAGCTCGTCCGGCGTGCCCTCGGCAACTATTATTCCCTTGTTGATCAATATGATCCTATCGCAGATTATCTCGGCCTCAAACATGTTGTGGGTGGTGTACAGGACGGTCTTGCCTTCCCGGTGGGCCAACCCCTTGACTAGATCCCTGATCTTGCGGGCGCTAGGAGGATCTAGGCCTAGGGTAGGCTCGTCCAATAATACGACGTCGGGGTCGCGTAGGAGTGCTCGGGCAAGATTGAGTCTTGCCTTCATGCCGAGACTGTATTCCTCGAATAACCGATCACTAGCACCTAGTTCTTCAAGACCAACTATCTCGAGGACCTCCTGCACACGCTTCTTAATAGTGTTAGAGGGGAGACCATAGAGCGCTGCGAAGTACTCTAGGTTCTCTCTTCCAGTCAGCTTATTGTAGAAGCCCTTCTCAACAGTAAGCATTACCCCGATATTCTTTCTAACCATGTCCGCCTCCGTAACCACATCATAGCCTTTAACATACGCTTCTCCTTCATCCGGAATTAGGAGGGTGGATATGATCTTGATCGTAGTTGTCTTTCCAGCACCATTAGGTCCAAGTAACCCAACTACTTCGCCCGGATAAATCCTAAAACTAACACCCTTCAAAGCCTCTATAACAACGGTTCGGGCCCTGAATAATCCTTTCCTCTCCTTAGTCCTATATCTCTTGATGAGACCTATTGCCTCGACGCTGGGGGATCTCGGCATAGTGGAAACCCCTTATGTCCTGCTTAGCTCGTTATTCTTTATAACGCGTATGTGGAGAAGTCTCCATGCCTTAATATAGGATCTTGTCTAACACACTCCACATCTTATAGTCCAAAACTGTCCGCCTCGGAAATACACATGATTCCCGAAATAATAGAGGAATTGCATATCAAGAGCCACTAATATATCGCCAAAGAGAGGAATCGGAAGTCCCGTCTGCCTTGCCCGCCGATTAGGTTTTATTATATGTCGATAATGATATGTAGGTAGTATTGGTCTCTCATAGGGAGCTTGTAAGGTGTATGGTTTTGGGCCGAATAGGCAGGATTAACGGTCATTACAGTCCCTGGGCTGTGGAGGAAGAGATTAAACGCTTCTGGGAGGAGAACAAGATCTACGATAAGGTCAAGAAGAAAAGTCTGTCTCAGCCTAGGAAATTCCTATTCATAGATGGGCCCCCTTACCCCAGCGGGGATATACCACATATAGGTACTGCTTGGAATAAGACCATCAAAGACGTGATCCTCAGATACAAGAGGATGAGGGGCTACAACGTATATGATCGCCCCGGATACGACTGTCACGGCCTCCCGATTGAGGTGAAGGTCGAACAAAAACTGGGGATTAAAGTCAAGCGTGAGATAGAGGAGAAGATAGGCGTAGACAAGTTCATTCAGGAGTGTAAGAACCTGGCCCTCGGTAACCTCTCAAGCATGACAAAATGGTTCAGAGAACTTGGGGTGTTCATGGACTGGGAAAACCCCTATCTAACACTGAGAGACGAGTACATTGAGGCTGGATGGTGGCTTTTCAAGAAGGTGTATGAGAAGGGCCTCCTGGACAGCGAGCTGAGGGTAGTGTATTGGTGCCCAAGATGCTCCACGACCCTCGCCGAGTACGAGATAGAGTATAAGGTGCTAGAGGACCCGAGCATATACGTAAAGTTCCCCGTAAGGGGCAGGGAAAAAGAATACATCCTGATCTGGACCACGACGCCCTGGACGCTCCCGGCCAACACATTTGTAATGGCTCACCCAGACGAGACCTATGTCAGGATAAGGGTTGGTGACGAGAAATACATTCTCGCTAAGACGAGGTTAGAACATGTCGTCAGGGAGACCGGGATAAAAGAGTACGAGGTAATCGAGGAGTTCAGGGGTAAGGAACTAGAGGGGCTTGAATATGATCACCCGCTGAGAGACATTGTTCCTCTGCAGGAAAAACTATCAAAACACCACAAGGTCTTCATGGCTCCCGAAGTAGTCACGATGTATGAGGGTACAGGACTAGTACATGGAGCGCCCGGACACGGTATGGAGGATTTCAGCATAGCGAAGAAATACGGCGTAGACATCATCGCCAGCCCTGTGGACGATGAGGGAAGATTCACCGAGGAGGCAGGCAAGTATAAGGGCCTATACGTCAGGGACGCCAACCCGGTTATAATACAGGACCTAAAGGAGCGGGGAGCCCTCCTATGGAGCGGCTCTGTCCAGCACAAGTACCCTGTATGCTGGAGATGTAAGACCCCTGTACTTCAGAGGGCTACGAGGCAGTGGATCATAAGGGTGACGAAGCTCAAGGAAGAGCTGAAAAAAGAAGCTTCAAGAGTTAACTGGATGCCCGGATGGGCGCTTGAAAGACTAATGAACATGCTGGAGAATCTGCAGGACTGGGTGATAAGCAGGCAGAGGTACTGGGGAACACCATTACCAATATGGGTATGCCCTAACGGCCATAGGCTTGTCATAGGCAGTGTCAAGGAGCTCGAGGAACACGGTGGCAAAAGACCAGTAGAACTGCACAGGCCGTGGATAGACGAGGTGGTGTTGAAATGTCCTGTCTGCGGGAAACCCATGAAGAGGGTGCCGGACGTTGCGGATGTGTGGTTTGACAGCGGAATAGCATTCTATGCGGCAAGAGCTCATCCCGAGAGGCTCCCTAGGGACGAGGTTGTCCTAGATTTCATAACGGAGGGACATGACCAGATTAGGGGCTGGTTCTTCAGCCTCCTAAGATCCGGTGTCTTGGGCTTCGGCAAAGCCCCCTACAAGAACGTGCTGGTCCATGGCTTCGTCCTGGACGAGCATGGGAGAGAGATGCATAAGAGCCTTGGAAACTATGTGGGCACCGATGAGGCCATAGAGAAGATGGGTAGAGATCCTCTTAGGCTATGGGTTCTACAAGCAACTGCGTGGGAGGACTTAAGGTTTAGCTGGAAGGGCATAGAGGAGACTAGGAAGGATCTAAGTATAGCGTGGAACACATATGTCTTTGCATCAACATATATGGAGCTCGACGGCTACGACCCTGTAGGGCAGGGGTTAGAAAGGTTCAGGGAACACCTAAGGATAGAGGATAAGTGGATCCTGTCAAGAATAAACACCCTCACCAAGAGGGTTACAGAGTACCTTGAGAAATACCATGTCCACGAAGCCGCGAGACTCATTAGGAAATTCATCGTAGAAGACGTGAGCCACTGGTATATAAGGCTGATAAGGCCTCGTGTATGGATTGAAGAGAATGTTCCCGACAAGCTCGCAGCCTACGCTACACTCTATTATGTGTTGAAGAAATGGCTACTCCTAGCTAGCCCGATGATACCCTTCATGGCGGAGAAAATATACCAGAAGTTCTTAAGGCCCGCAGAGCCCGGTGCACCTGAATCAATCCATTTAATGGAGTGGCCGAGCATCGACGAAGAATACATTGATCTGGAGCTTGAGGATGAGATGGAGCTGATCAAGCAGATCTATGAGGCCTCCGCGGCAGCCCGTATGAAGGCCGGGATAAAGCTGAGACAGCCAGTCAAAAGCATAATAATATATAGTGACGATGAGAGAATAGCTGGAACAATAAAGAAGTACGCCGATCTAGTAAAGCGGATAGCCAACGCTAAGAACGTTGAGGTAAGACCCGTAAGTGAGCTGGGAAAACTAGTCAAGTACAAGGTAGAGCCGGTACATAGGGTGATAGGGCCGAGATTCCGCAAGCAGGCGAGGCTGGTGATAAAGTATCTCCTAGAACACCAGGACGAAGTAGCTAGAACAATACTTGCAGAGGGCAAGGCCCTGATCAGGCTGGAAGACGGCGGCGAAGCCGAGATAACCAAGGACTATGTCAAGATAACACCGGTATATATTGAGGGCTACAGCGTGGAGGACACGGAGTGGGGAGCCGTAGTAATAGATACAAGGCTAACAGAAGATGAGCTGGCAGAGGGCCTAGCAAGAGACGTTATAAGACGCATACAGGTCATGAGGAAAGAGCTAAACCTGCCGCTCGACGCCAGGATAATCGTCTGGATGACCGTGCCAGAGCAACATGTGAGGCTGATCGAGAAAAAGCTCAACTACATAGCTGGCGAGACGCGTGCGGAGAAAATAATGATAACGAGCGAACACCCCGGCGACGCCTATACCAAAGAATGGGAGATCGAGGGGGAAACCTACAAGATATCGATCAAACAGATCTGATAAACTCTCACCTCTTCCCCACAGCTATTCTCCTGACACGGACTTTCGCTACCCT
>JALWQP010000086.1 GCA_027083045.1 Desulfurococcales archaeon | reverse complement strand
ATGATCAGCAGTATTACACTGATCACTAAACCCTCGGCCGACATATACTACGTCTTCGTGCCTTATGAAGAGATCGCTGAGGGAGCTTGCTTCTCTAAGGCAATCGAGGAAACACTAAGGATAACTCCTGACCTGGTAGTATTGGGTGAAGCGACAGGATTAAACGTCTACAAGGGGCACCGAGGTAGGGCTGTTATCAAAATAACTGTTAGGGGTATATCCGCACATGCATCCATGCCTGAATTAGCACTCAACCCGATAAACTCTTTGGCTGATATAATCATGAGGCTTAACTCAATAGAATTACCTGTCCATAATGTATTGGGGAGGTCTACCTTATCGCCCACGATCATTAAATGCGAACCACAATCACCTCCTATGATACCGGATCGTTGTGAAATAATAATCGATTACCGTATGATACCATCTGAAAACAAAGAAGAGATAATCTCCAGGATCAAGAACGCCATCCAGCGGGTTGAGGGCTTAATAGATGTACAGTACCTAATAGACCAAGCGAGAATGTGGACAGGAAAAACAGTTACTATAGAGCACTACTTCCCAGCCTGGATATACCAGGGTGAACTAAGCCTACACATTCTCAGTCTCACTAAAAAGTATAATGGCAAAGCAACACTCGGATACTGGAGATTCAGCACAGACGGTGTATACTCGGCAGGAATAAGAAACATACCAACTATAGGAATAGGCCCCGGAAACGAGGAACAAGCCCACAAACCAAACGAATACGTATCGATCAAAGAACTAGAGGCTTCATGTAAGATCTATGCAGAGCTAGCACTTCAACTATTCCATTAAGACTAGGAAGAAGATTAGGGGAAGCGCCGGGGGCGGGATTTGAACCCGCGCGGGGAACCCCCCACCGGCTCTCCACACACCGTGCCGAGGGCTTAGCAGGCCGGCGCCCTACCAGGCTAGGCGACCCCGGCTCCTCAATCATACCTTTTCCGCACTAATTGGCTTATAACTTTTCTTCGAGTATAAGCATAGGGTTTCCGATGCAATTGCCAAGAATACTATTATCTGTATTATGTTTCTAATCTGTACCATCCACTGCACAGGTGAATCAAGGCTCCAGGGATTAAATGCTAGTCCTAGATTTAGGAAAGAGAAGATCCTCCTCAAATACAGGTCGTGAAACCATAAGAGGATAATGGACGCATTAAGAACGTCAGATAATAAGATGAAGATTTTCACCCTAAGCCTTCTCACCACAAGTAAAAGACTTGAGGCAACAATTAGGCCGTATTGCGGTAGGTAAGAGATACCAAATAATATAGAGGACGCGATGACCAGCAATACTTTAGTGCCTAGATCTCCTAATTCTCTACAATATGAAGATTTCACGTTTAATCCAAGTATAAGGAAAACAAAAATCATTGTTACGATGTAAGAGAGGGACATAATGTAGTCTGGGCTTATTTTCGAAGTAAGGATTAGAAATGAACAGTTTAGGCATGATGCAGGAAAATATCTATCTAGAAATAGTGTTAGGGATTTATCGCTAAGAAATAGTGACATATATGACAATAAAGGAATAAAAACGCCGCCGATAAAACGCCTTATCTGATCCCTTTTTTCATAATAAATGCTGTAAATAAGTAATGGCGTCAGTACAGCCGAGTATGGATTCGTAGCGATCATAAGGCCTAGCACTAGTCCTGATAGAAAATAGTATTTCTTGCGAAGAAAATACATGAGAAGTATTAAGAGCACTAGCCAGAGCATTGCCCAGCCGTATATAACATATATCAGTAGCGATGGCATAACAAATAGGAATATCTTTGATTTAGTATCAACAATTTTATCGACGAAGTAGAAATAGATCAGTAAAAAGATAAAACTAAACAATGAATACATTATGTAAAATACACTATATATGAGCTCTAAAGATAAATAAATATGAGCTATCAAGAAGCAAAAATATGTAAGTCTAGTAAGAACAAGCCATAGAAATCCTATAAGGGGAGGATATGCAAACGGGTAATCAAAGTATGGGTTTGACATTAAGTATTTCTCAGCGCTTCCGAAGCTAGTTATGGATGATTTGAGATAGGCGAGAAAATCGGTATAGATAGGATGAAAGAGCTCGTTACAAAATATGATTTTCTGCAATATTAAAGGCATATGAATAACAAAATTAACAATCCAGATCATCAATGATATAAGTAATACCTTATATAAGGTTTTCAAGCGGTTTCCACCAGATGTGGTTATTCTTTTAATTTTATTTTATATGGATATGATTAATACTTTACAGGCAAATTATGTTTTAACGGTAGATTGGCATGAGCCAAAATACTGTGACCGTGAATAGAAAAGAAAAGATAGCGATCACTATATTGCTCATCATAGTGTTGGCTGTTGCAGCCTATAACTTTTATTCATTAGATCACAAGCTCACATCAGAAGAAATTAGCAGAGGCGGTAAAGGATACGTTTCTGACGAGGTTTGGTATGTTTCGAGTGCTAGGAATATTCTAGAAAAAGTATTTCATGCCCTACCAAGATTCTATGGAGAACCAGGTGCATCTATCATATATACTGTGCCAGCGAATATGTCGGCTATATATGATGGAGCTAAACTATATAATGTTGAAATAGTAGATACGAGCTATAACAAGATTAACGCGTTCTATGTGCAGGCACCAACAATAAGCTGTATAGAAAAATATGTTTCTTATTTAAAGAATAACGGAGTTCATGTTACTGATGTTGTTTATGGATGGCGTATACCGGACGCTGCAAATATCAATAATTACATGAACTATGAACACTCGCCACTCGTAAAATATTTGATAGCTTTGTCAATGACAATATTTGGAGACTATCCGCTTTTTTGGAGGATACCAAGTATTATAGCTGGTTTGCTCGTCATCCTTTTCACGTATTTGGTAATGAAAAACCTCACCAAAAACGAGTGGTTAGCTCTTGGTGTATCTGCTGCTTTGCTTCTCGACCCTATCCTTCGTGCGATGTCGAGCATAGCAATGCTCGACATATTCGTAGCATTAGCAACGGTTATAGCCGTGTACTTTGCCTCTAAGAAGAAATACAAGCTGGCAATAATAACCGGTGTTCTCGGCTCCATTGTTAAGTTTAGCGTATTGTTTGTGATGATACCTATATCGGTCCTATATGTAAGGGAAGCGGTCAAAAAGGATCGGAGATTTTCGACTCTCGTATATTCAGCTATCGAGGTTGTGCTTATTAGCATCGTGCTGTTCCTGCTGTTTCAGATCATTGTCTCACTGCCGCTAATTATGTACACAGGTTTTTCATCATGGTTTCAACAATCAATAACCGGAGCTATATCATGGCATCTATCCATAAAATGTAGTGGGCCCAACTGCCCAGTGTCGTCCACGCCTATAGATTGGTTTCTTGGTGTAAACTCGTTTGTACTATATTATTTTGAAAACAACAGAGCACTGCTTGCGCAGACATTATGGCCTGCATGGGCGTTATCATTGGTAATGTTTGCTCTCCTACTACCTGCTTATAGGAAGCACCGCGGATTTGCCATGAGTTCATTATTTTTATTTGGCGTGCTTGCAGGCTATGTTTTAGATTATGTTCTTGGCGGAAAAACACAGTATAGCTTCTATGCGGTTCAGCTTGTTCCCTACGTTTACATGGTTCTAGGCTTCTCGTTGTTCGATATAATGGTTTCAAAAGAGCGCTTCAAACAAATACTGAGAGACTGGTATGCTATACTTAGTAAGATATGGGATATAATACTTAGTATCCTGGTGATCAAGCATGGATACGAGGAATGACTACAGAGTATTATTGCTAGAGAAAGCCATTGATGAGCTCGCAATGCGGATAAAGAACTGGAGTTTACCTTTTCCCATCAATAAAGGAAAGCTGGAGGACTTGGTAAAGCAAGCCAGAAATACCGTCTACAGGATAAAGTACTCCTTCTTGCCAGCAAAAATTCTAATGGGATCACCTGAGATCGGTGGATTGGAGAAGCTTGGAAAACATATACGTGAGGAAATCTTCAAAAACTACACTGCCATGAGATCCCAGGTTCGGTTCACTACTAAACAAAGACTCATTATTGCTGAGATCAAATACTGTCTTTGGATGATCATGGGTTTTCGCCGAAGATTAAGGTATGGTGATGAGAATCTTCCCGAATATGCTGTGGACGTTATTGGTGTCGAGGTATTATCAGTACAAAATCATCCTTCCGCTAGCAATCTTAAAGTACTGAAGGCTGGAACTGAGAGATTTGGGTTCATAATTGTTACAAATATAAGGAATATTAAAGCGGGTGAGGTACGGGCTGTTGCTATCCTCCCTCCTCGGGAGTTCATGGGAATAATAAGTGAGGCCATGATAGTATCCGATGAGCTAGATAATAATATGAAGGGAAAATTCGTACCTCATTCTATTATCAACTTGAATGAGTTGAGATCCAAGGTAATAGAGCTCCTCGAGAGTCATTAGTTTGGGGGTTTTTAAATTTTTATGCTGGCATTCTTTTAACGGTGAAAAGATATGGCTGGAAGCATTGCAAGGATGAGATTAATTACCGTTAAAATGCCCGAGATATATGTTGAAGGATTAGACGAACTAGTAAAGATTGGACGGTATAGTAGTAGGAGCGAAGTAATAAGAGTAGCTGTCCGCGACCTCCTTAAGAAAGAATTATGGATACAGGAGGCAGAACTTAGAGTCCAGTAATGGTTTTTAGGAGATAGTTGATTTGACGGATTTTCTAGCCTTTTCTATTAATAACCTATATAGTGGCTCATCTAGTTCAAGAACCCTAAAACTTAGTGGCGGCATGAAACCCGGGAAAATCCTGCGTAGCTCGTTAAGTGTAATTGGGTAGTCATACAGTTTAGGATTAACGACCTCAAGCGCCATAGCGGCTCGAGAGCCTGATATATAGCTATAATCATCTCTTCCTAGCCCTGTCTGTGTAAATTCGTTTAACTTACGCCAAACAGCATTTGAATCCCCAAATATGACCTTACCAACTGTAAACTCGCCAATTATTGCTCTTACACTCCCGCTAGCATACACAATAATCGTGGAACCGGGCTCTGGTTTGAGGCCAAACCATTTCCTCAGCTCAAACTTCTTCATGCCTGCAAATATCCTGTAGGCGTATTTAGGCCTAATACTCATCAAATATACTTTCTTTTCCTCCTCCAATCAAATCACCCAGTCTTCTCTACTTTTAAAACGGATTATATACATCTAGTATAATTCTAGATGAAGAGGGTTGGTATTACTGAGGAAAGGATGATGACTGACACCAGGACTGATAGTCTTAGTTATGGAGATATAGTCTCAATATATATTGACGAGAAGAGAACCTTCGTCATACGATTGGTCAAAGGCGGTATTCTGGGTACTGACAAGGGCTTCATTAAACATGATCATATCATTGGTAAGAGTTTTGGAGAAATAGTATACACCAGTAGAGGAGTGAAAGCATATATCCTGCCTCCTATTCTAATCGATAAACTTAGACTTCTTAAGAGAACAACTCAAGTCATCTATCCTAAAGACTTGTCGTTCATGATATATTTATCCGGAATACGTCCGGGCTCACGCATTCTCGAGGCAGGTGTTGGAACAGGTTTTCTGACCATAAGCCTTGCTAATTTTGTCGGCCCTAATGGTAGGATATACGGTTTCGATCTAAATGAGAAAAGGATTAGGATCCTAGGGGAGGCTATAGAGATTCTAGGCTATAAAGATCGTGTGGTTTTAAAAATAGGTGATATAAGGAAACCCCTGGATTTACGTGGTCTGGATGCTGTTTTTCTCGACATACCGGATCCATGGAATGCCTTACAAACCATCTATGAAGTGTTGAAGCCTGGTTTTCCAGCAATAATATACGTTCCCACGGTCAACCAGCTGGAAAAGACTGTTATCGCTCTTCGGGAGCATGGGGGATTCTTATCAGTGCATGCATATGAGTTATTGCTTAGAGAATATGATGTGTCCAAGGGCGCGACCCGTCCCCAGACATTAATGATAGGTCATACCGGGTACATAGTTTATGCAAGAAAAGTGTTTTGTGAAAATAAAAACGCTCTCCGGTGCTAGGCTGAGCCTTCGTATTCTTTGGCTCTTTTGACAATTGTTTCCAAGGCTTTCTCATAATCTGGCTGTAATGCCTCGTTTAACGGTAACTGTGATAGAAGAACACGTATACTGCCGTCATCAAATTCTGCTAATAGCTGTGGAACCCAAGCCATACCGTATTCGTCGGTATCGCCATGTTCAATTAGATAGACGTAATCTTCGTATTTCACTTCAACCTGAGCACCTAGTCTTCTGGCGGCTTCTTCTGCAATTTTTGTCCAAAGACTATGATACGGATGATGCGTTGCTGTTACCAGTACTAGTTTCTTTATTCTAGGCATCCTTACACCTTATTTCATTATTTTCTTAGATAGAATTTGAAGAGATAGCTACATTATATTATTTCCGCTAAACCTGTTGATATGAGTAAATCTATTATTATTGGAATACTTGATGCAAGGTAGGGGACTCTACCCAGACTCAGCAATTCTATTCCTAGTGAAATCTCACGCATTCTCTCAAGAAGACTATAGGGGATATCGCTATGAATCCCTGAGAGAAACAATATTTTGTCATAACTCTTGCTTATGGATGTGAGCCAGGGGCGAAAATAATGAATACTTAGTGGAGCATTTTCAGTTAGATGAATTATATATGCGTCTTTGATTATTTTTTGCAGAAATTCCTCGATCGAGACTTTCTCATCAAGGCACTTGTGTTGTTTATTTTTGCACACAACTAGATGCATGGAGCGTTTTCGAGGATAAGCTATGATTAGATTATCTAGCATTGCTGTATGTTTGAACGAATTGATGATTCTGGGTATAATATCGTATCTGTTAAAATCAGGTTTTGTCTCAATAAAAGCGATGTTATATTGGCTGGGGCTTTGGTTTTCTCTCATGCTCTGGTCTGACCTTTACTATTCCTAGGTGTACCGCACATGATACACAATAGCATTTGGTTACAGGGTATCTCATAATAATGGCGCCTTTTTTCTCCAATTCTCTGGCTAGCTGTGGGTTGACCGGACTATACCATCTTGTAACGCATATAGCTTTATCTTTCGGTATAAGTCTTCCACAGTTGTCACATTGTATGTACTCGACTCGGCCTTTGGAACCCTTATGTCTTCCTCGGCTCTCCCTCTTTTTAGGCATTATATCTCTCCTCATGTAATTTCTAGTGCTGATAATGGATAATCGAAGAAGGGCAATATAAGTTATTATGTTTAAAATATTAGTGATGCTTATTTGAAAAAGGATAGTGGGCTGAGCTTCATAACACCTATGATGTCCTCCCAACTAACACCTAGGGCTCCTAGAAGCTGGCTTAGAGCACCGTTAATGATTTCTATGTATTTATCTGGATCGATCTCGTATAGTCGGGTGAGTTGAACAGCTTTATATCCATCTCTGGATTTTACCTTTACAAAGATTATTAGGTCACCGGGAGCCACATTTATTCCGTGGCGTTTCAATTGTAGTGCGGCCTTAACATGTGGGGGTTTATTCTTGGTATAGTTCTCTACGGGCTTTGTTAATCCTACCTTGAATGCAAGCTCGTTTAGCATGACTTCTTTCTTTCGGAGTTTTCTATAGAGTGTTTTCACTTGGTTTTCAAGCCATTCTTTTAGCTCGACAAAATCTTCAGGGTTTTCCGCCTGTTTTAGCCTCTCAGTTAATTCTGTGAATAGTTTCTTAAGGAATTCCGGCGTGTTTCTCTTTTTAGCAACCATACCCTTGATCTCTATGCCTCCTTCAACATATCTACCGATGTAGTTCTTCTTAAGACCCGAGAAAAGCGCGTATTTGAAGATCTTATCCACATCTATTTCCAGACCTAGGTTTCTTGAGACCCACTCTTGTAGTTTAGCCAACTGCTCAGGAGTGGGATCCCATAGGAATATAGAGTCTGTGTCGCCATATAGAACCTTGACACCTATTTCAGCCGCCTTTCTTAATATGGCGTATAGGGATCTCCTACCCAATGCTGTAACGCTCTCAGCCATTGATGGAGAGTAGAGGGGAAATGTTGATGCCCCGAATACACCGTAGCTAGCATTTATGAATACTTTCATAGCTCGTTGAACAACGTCGTACCAGGTCCTTTGGTCCTCCGGTACGTCTTTACTTTTAGCCCTCTTTTTGTAGAGTCCTACACGGAAATCTCTCAGTAGGCCAGTTATCTGTGCAGTTAAGCCTGGACGACTTATGCAGACGAAGTGTATCTTCTTCCCTGTCTCATCTATAACGGGTATTCTCTGGTTCTCGGGGCATTTTTCGTAATCCACGGTCTCGTAGCTCAAATTATATCTCTTTATTATGCTGGGATACAGCGATGCCACGTCAAGAACTGTTATATTGAAGAAGACCCCCTTCGGGGGCTCTATAACTAGCGCACCAGCATATTTTTTGCCCTCGATTGTTGCCTGTGTTGTACTTGATTTGCTATGTTTCTTTATGTCTTCCGGCTCCGGTATGAGATAGCCGAGTCTTCGATGCTCCCAGTAGAACTGGTTTTGGATCCATTTGGATATACTCTTTCGACATATATCTTCTATACCGGTTTTAGCAATACGAGCTAATAGGATCATGAGCCTCCATACAAGTTCTTTATTGAACAGTGTTAGTTGCAGCGTTATTAGGGCGTCTCTAAAGTTATATGCTATGAGCCTGCCATAGGGGAGTTCTCCTATGTTCCCTTCGACCTCGAGCTTTGATATTCCCAGTAGTGCTGAGGCTATAGTGTCAAGGTTCTCCTCCTGATATTTTCCACTGAATGCATAGGATTTAATTGAACGGTTCTTGAAGAACTTATATAGGTCTAAATGTATTGATGACTCGATCTTTATCATGTCCTCATGAAATCTGAAAGGCAATAGTTCTTTTGGTATTCCGATCCTTAGGGCCCTATGATATAAGTAGTTTAGGTCGAAGTTATCACCGTTGAATGTTACTATGATTGGATATGACGCGAGAACACGGATTGCCTCCATTATAAGAGCTTCTTCACTATCATAGAACTCTATTGTAGCGTCCATAGGGTATTCTTCAGGGATTTCTCCCCAGTGATGTTCTCGGGCAAGAAGTAGTACGCGTTTGTATCCATCGTTCCCGACAAATGCAATACTAGTCACAGGATATTCTGCTACAACGGGATGTGGTACTCTTCCCCTAAACGGGGTATATACCTCGATGTCTATAGCGACTCTTCTCGCTTTTGGTGGTTTTTCCTCGAATAATGGTAGCCATTGAAGGGCTAGCTTTCTTGTTTCTTCATCCTCCCCTCTGAATATGTTTTTAACGGTATTCACGACTTCTTGCGGTATCATTGGTTTGATTAAGTGGAACGGGTTCTTGGTATTAGTAGAGTTGACGCGATATCTCATACCGGGGATTAGTTGGTAGTCAAATACGTAGTTCTCATGGTACTTGATATGCGCCTCCCATGCTCGGGGCACTTTTCCTCTGAGCTTAGCAACACTAAGTGGATCTTTAGTTATTATCTTTGTTAATTGTACTTCTTCATTAGTTAATGGATTTATCTTAGTTACGGTCTCGATGGAATCAAAGCCGGGGTGATTGATAATTTCTTTTATTTTACTCACTTCGTTAGGAGGCAGATCTGTGAGAAAGTATGGTTTATGCCCTACAGGATCAGGTAAATATATGAGTCTTCTCCCATCAAGGCTAATGAACTCGAGAACAGCTTTTCCTAGTTCGCCATCATAAAATACGCCTAACAAATAAGCTGGTTCATCAAGCTTTTTAACCCTCCTATCTGGAACAAGACGGTAAACATCTTTTATTTTATTGATTTTCAATGATTATTTACCCCATACTCTTTAGTTTCAATAATGCTTCAGCTATATCACCTTTCGCCTCGATGAGCGCTTTCCTCGCTTCTTCTTTGGAAACTCCCGTTTGTGAAACAATGAATTCTATATCTTCATCACTGATTTCGATTTCTACTTCTTCTTCTAGCGACTCTTCATGTAGACTGCCGCCTGTTATCTGAAATATGTTTGTCCCTCTAGCAAACATTTGGAGGACTTGGGGCGAGTCTATTACTATCTTTTTCGATGAAAGTATTATTTCAACCCTTTTTACATCTTCGAGTTCTCGTAGTTCTATTCCCATTCTTTTTAAAGCCCGTTTCAGTTCTCTTGGACTCATTCCTGGTAGCATCTTATACACCTATTGCTTCTATTCTTCTATATCTAATAACTAGCTGGTCTTAAAGGATATTATCCATAATTAAGGATTGCATGCGAAGATACTATTAATAGTGGGATAGTTTGTAGTCTGTTACAATGGTGTTAAATCATGGCAAAAATAAAGATTCTCGGTGGAGGCGGCGAAGTAGGGAGAGCTGCTTACTTGGTTAGTGAACAAGGCCAAAACATCCTTCTTGATTATGGAGTTAATTTTGATGAGAACGACAGGCCACAGTTCCCAGGACATGTGAGACCTATAGATCTAACAGGTACTGTCATCACACATGCACATCTAGATCACATAGGGGCCGCCCCCCTCCTATATATTACTGGCCGTCCACCAATAGTTATGACAAAACCAACTCTTGATATTGGACGTTTACTTATCAGAGATTTTCTCAAGATAAACGCGTTCTACATAGACTATGATCTTGAGGAAGTCGAAAACATGAGCTCAAAAACAATTGCTGTAGAATATGGCCAAGAGATAGAGCTTGGCGGGTTCAGAGTTCTATTAACGAGTGCGGGACACATACTTGGGAGTTCCATGGTGTATTTGGAGACCCCTTCGGGGCATAGGATCCTTTATACCGGTGATATCAATACCATTCAGACATGGACCCTGTCAAAAGCGGAATTATGGCCAATAAAGATAGACACTCTGATCATCGAGTCGACTTACGGTAGCACTAAGCATCCTCCTCGACATGAAACCGAGCATCGCTTGGCTAGCGCTATAGAAGAAGTGCTGGATTCTGGAGGAACTGTCTTGATACCAGCATTCAGTGTTGGGAGAACGCAGGAAGTCATGTGTCTTGTTCATGCAGAGGTTCCCGGGGCAGATATCTTCATAGATGGGATGAGTAGAGAGATCACTAGCATTTATTTAAGACATAAGGCATACCTCCGCGACCCAGGTCTCTTCGAAAAGGTTGTTGAACATGTGAAGTTTGTCAGAGGATGGCAGGATAGGCGAAAGATCTGGCGTAGACCAGCAGTGATTATTTCTTCTGCAGGAATGTTGAAGGGAGGCCCTAGTATCTATTATTTGAAGAAAATCGGTGATAACCCGAGTAACGCCGTGTATTTAGTTAGCTATCAGGCCGTAGATAGTCCAGGCCATAAGCTTTTGGAGACAGGAGGCATAGATGAGTTCGGGATCGAGAGGGTTAATGCCCGTGTAGAATGGTTCGACCTGTCTAGTCATGCTGGTAAGGATGGCTTATTGGATGTTGTGAAACGATATAAGAATGTTGTCCAGAATATCATCATTGTTCATGGGGAACCTGATTCATCTAGTAATCTCGAGAGAATAATTCGTGAAGAAATAGGTGAAGATATTAGGGTATTTAGGCCGTTGAATGGCGACGAGATAGTTCTCGATTAAAAACATTGATTAGAACTCAACTACTTCGGGGCAGTTCAGTTCTTCCAGCACCTTGTCGACTTTACTGATAGGTATAACTAGGGTAACGAGCTTGCGTTTCGTGCGCACCTTGATCTTGGCTTTTCCACTTTTCTCATCCCTTACAACCCTGCATTCTATAGCTTGCGGAATGTGTTGTTTGAGCTCATCTACACTGCTTACCTGTATAGGTGCCAACACTGTTTACCTCCAGTATTAATTACTGTTCTTGCCAGGAGAACTTCACGTTTACGATGATTTAAAAAGGTGGCGCCGGGGCGGGGATTCGAACCCCGGACCACCGGGTCTCTGCCAGGCTTCGAACCCGTGGTTAACAGCCCGGCGCTCTACCTGGCTGAGCTACCCCGGCTCCGGCTATTTGATAATACTGTGTTGGGTTTTATTGTTTTCGGGAGATTCTGAAAATATTTTCGTCAACCCCTCTATCATAAATATGGTGTTAGGTTAGTGGGTGGGCTAGTATTGCCTCGATACACTGTCAACGTAACCATAGATTTGAGGCTATTAGCAATTAAGCTAAGGGAGAGCGGCAAAAGATTCGTCAAAGTTCATGAGATAGCGTATGATCTGGCTGTCTCACCAAGGACTGCTGGGAAGATTCTCAACAGTATGGCGAGACTAGGCTATCTTATCAAATGGAGTGATAGCGTGTATATGGTAGTCTATGAAAAACCGAGGAGAAATATTGGTATCTCCGACGACGTTATCGCTAGAAACCTATGAAGTCCTCTGGCTTCGGTGGCTCTGGCCTTAGGCCTTTGCGTTCTCTAATCTTTCTCACTATATCCATCAGCATGCTGTCAGGTACAGGTGCCCATCTACTGAACTCTTGTCCCCAGATAGCCTTGCCAGCAGTTGCTCCTCTCAGTTGCTCGGCCAAATCAAATGTTTCGGCGACAGGGATTTCTGCCAAGATCCTTGCGACTGGTCCCTGCTGGGAGACCTGCAATATTCTTCCCCTCTTTTTCGTTATTATCGTTGTTATATTGCCTAGGTACTCTATAGGCGCCTTTATATCAAGCTTCTGTATAGGCTCTAGTAGTGTCGGTTTGGCGGTTAACATGCCAGCGTAGATGGCGTTTCTTATGGCGGGATAGATCTGTCCTGGACCGCGGTGTGCCGGGTCTTCATGTACTACTGCATCATGGAGCTTGACCTTGACTCCTCTTACAGGCTCCATTGCTAGCGGTCCTTCACGCATGGCTAGTCTGAAGCCCTGTATGATAGTGTCTTTGACCTCACGTAGGTGTTGTACACCCGAGGTTAGGTCTATGAATACGTTGATTGTTTCGTCAATGGCCCATATCCTTCTTGCTTCATCAGTGGGCCATCCTGCCTGTTCACGCAATATTTTGGCACGCTCTTTTGAGTCCATATCTTCAGTTATTATGCCATCATGGATCAGCTGTATGGTCTTCTCGTCGAGCGGCTCAACGCTTATGTAGAACTTGTTGTGCTTGTTGGGTGATTTGCCTTCAAATATCTTGCTGGCGGCTCTTATGCTCTCACGGTATACGATTACTGGCGGTGAAGCAACTACTTCTAATCCGTAATTCTCCTTCAGGAACGTCAACGCTATTTCGATGTGGAGGGGACCCATACCGCTTAGTAGATATTCTCCTGTCTCCTCGTTGATCCTCACGACTAGGCTTGGATCCTCAATGCTTAGCTTATGGAGAGCCTCTATTAGTTTGGGCAGGTCGCGTGGGTTCTTTGGCTCTATAGCGACGGTTACCACGGGCTCGCTGATAGTTCTTAGTTTTTCGAACGGCACCATTACGTCCTGATACTTTATATCTACAACGGTCTCTCCCGCTCTGGCTTTATCTAATCCTAAAACGGCAGCAATGTTTCCTGCAACTATTTCATCGGCTATTTCTCTGTATGGACCCATGTAGAGGCTTACCTGTAGGATCTTCTGTTTAGTCCTTGCATTGACAAGCCATACTTCTTCTCCGGGACGTAGTGTTCCTGAGAATACTCGTCCTGTTCCTACGAGTCCTGCGTGGGGATCTATGCGCATGTCATTAATCAGCATTACAACGGGCCCGCTAGGATCTGCTTCGAGCATGGCTTTTCCAATCTCGCTATTGAGGTCTCCATGCCAAATCTTCGGGATCCTGTATTTCTGGGCTTCTCTCGGGTTTGGTATGAATTTCACAACCATATCTAGGATTGCTTCATGTAGTGGTGCTAGTTTCTGTAGCTCTGGAAGGGCATCTTTGCCTTTCTTGTAGAGGTCTATTATGTCGCTAAACTTTATTCCACGCTGCTTGGCCATTGGGACTGTGAAGCCCCACCTGTCACGTGCGGAGCCGAAAGCAACATGTCCTTTTGCAGGATCTAATTGCCACTTAGTCTTGAACTCTGGGTCAGCATACATCGATATTAGCTGGTTAACTTCTTTTATTATTTGTATGAATCTCTGTTGTATCTCTTGAGGACTTAGCCTGAGCTCCTTGATCAGCCTGTCTACCTTGTTGATAAATAGTACTGGTCGTACACGTTCTTCGAGAGCCATTCGTAGGTACATCTCTGTCTGGGTCATTACGCCCTCAACAGCGTCAACAACTAGAATAGCACCATCTAGTACTCTTAGGCTTCTGGTAGTTTTGGCTGAGAAGTCCACGTGGCCTGGAGTGTCTATTAGGTTAATAACATATGGTTTTCCTCGGTATTCGTGATACAAGCTCACGTTCGCTGATTTTACAGTGATCCCTCTCTTCTGCTCTACATCTAGGTAGTCGAGCGCTAGAGCTTGTCCTGCGATCTTCTCTGAGATTATTCCTGCTGCTGCTAGCAGTGAGTCTGACAATGTGGTCTTACCGTGGTCGACGTGAGCGGTTATACCAATGTTTCTTACCTGTTCGAGGTTTTTCATTATCCTAAGTATTTCAGCTACTTGTTTGTATCTAGGCATACCCATCAACCTTGCACTTAAGCCTGTTAAATATACTTCATTGGGTTGAAAATGTTGGTAACGGATTATAAAGCTTGTTTGCTTATTCGCAATATCTTTTTTTCTAAAATCCCATGTATTATGTTAACTACATATGTGAAATCATACTTAGCCGCTCCTTCAGCAACTGCTGCTGTGTCATGTCCTCCCCCTACACCACCGAGAAGCTCTCCTAAGTGAGGCATTAGATCTCTTCCTAGACTAATCCCTGTATTTTTCACGAATGATTGTTTTGCCCTACCAACTACCCTAAGGATCTTTTTGTGTTTTGATATAATAAACGCGACATCCGCTCCTAAATCTAGAATAGCACGTGCACAACTCGACTCATATGCACTTACATGACTATATACTATGATCCAATCCCCAATTCTTCTGATTACTAACCTTTGGGCCGCTTTCAGTCTCGCTATTCGTTCGGCAATAGGCATTTCATGCTGGAGAACCGATTGTGCTTTCGGATAGTCCGCATTAAAAATCGAGATTAGATTATATACTGTTGCGAAAGTCTCTCTTGTCGCATAGAAAAATCGTCGTGTATCATAAAGTATTCCTGACAAAAGCAGGGTTGCTGTCTCCTTACATAGGCTTAGTCCCGACGACAGTATTATTTTGGCTACTATTTCTGATGTGCTGCGGGCACTTTGATCGGTTATTGAAATAGATGCGTTTCTGCATAGTTTGCCTGGACGATGATGATCTATTAATATATATGGTTTTGTAGCGATAGAATGGGCTAATTGTCGACTATAATGAACGCATCAATATTTATGAGAAGTTTTTCGCCCTTCTTAAGATCGAGGATATGATATTTGTGTTTCTCAATAAAGTTGAATTCCTGTAAAATGAGCTTTGAGATTTCGTTCATCCCCTCGGGCAGCATTATATGTGTATTTATTTTCATTTTGGATAATAGTTCGTATAGAGCAATTGCTGAAGCAATTGCATCGGGATCAGCATTTCGATGGGTTAGTATAAATATATTTTTCCCGACAAACTCTGTGAAGAGTTTTTCAAGAAGTTTTTCTATATTTTTGGAGTTCTTGTTCCAATATTTTTCTAGCCACATTAACTGCATCCCCAACTATAGCGTCGTAATCTATTATTCCAGCGAATTCTCCGTTCAAAACAATGTCTATACTGAAATTGATTCTTTTTCCATCATTTTCAAGAAGTATTATAACATCATAATTTGTTTTTGGGGGTACTTGTTTTTCGATAAAAGATTTTACTTCTTTCTCGATCTTTTCAGCAATAGACGATAGAATATTTTGATCGATGAGGTCTAGATTAAGACCTATGATTTTTTCCTTTTTACTGACCAACACTCATCCCATATTTGGATAGCAGTTCTTTTAGCTTTGATTCAGTATCACTTATTTGTTTCGCCAGGATATCCAATTGGTTCTTATATTTTGTTTTCTTTATTTCTAGAAGCTCTTTCTTTTCTTCAAGCTCTTTCGTTATATCTTCTTTCTTTTTCTTGACCATTACATGGCCTACTAGTTTGTATATTTCTGCGTCCTCGGGTAGATCCTTAATGTTGCTAAGTATTTGCTCTATCTCTGCTAGCTCGCTCTCAACTATTTTTAGTTCTGCTTCAAGTTTTGCATATGTCTCTCTGAGTGTTTGATAACTAATCAGGGTCTGTTGGACCTCAGGTGGGAGTTTTTGTTGGCTCATTTTCTAGCACCTCTAAGCAATGGAGAAGCATTGATATAACGCTAAGGTAGCTATTCAGTAGCGCTCTTAAAAGGTTTATTCGTCTGCATAAGATAATAATCCTTATCCTGTCTTGATTATTCAGTATAATCCTACATTCTCTCGGTACATCGTGTGTGTCGGGAAATATTGAGCTAATTAGGGATTTAACAAATAAAGACTCACTCATAGCTATCTTCAGTCCAACCTCATATTCTCCTGTCAACCTTTTTTACCTTCGATACTTTTATAACGGGTCCGCATACCTTTTTGTAAATATTAATAAATTCAATTATCGTAAGGTTTGTAGCATCTCTGAACACGATCTCTATATCATAGTCATCAGTATCTATACGATTGAATAATAATTCAGTAAATATGTCTGCTAGGCTGAAACAACGCTCACTTCTGCAGAGATCATAGTTCACCCTATATTTTTCGGCTCCATAAGTTTTAGTGGCATTAGGATTTTCTCTTGAGAGGGTTACTCCTTTGAGTATGATAGAGTACTTATGTATTAGTATGGGATATTTTGTTGTACTATCTATGTAGAAGGCCCTGATCAATGAGGGATTACCGTGTTTTTCGCTGACGACTAATACGTATTTAGCCTTTAGTCCATATCCTATTACTGAGAGATCTTTAAGCGTTTTTTTACCTCGAGTAACAACTTTTGCTTCTGGCAGGACGTTGGCAAGATCCTTGGCGAAGCTTCTGGTACGTTGGCTCGGTTTATGTGATGTTGTTACTATGATCAATTAGCATCACTTGGCTTTTTCCTAGAAAATAAAGATGACACAGACACGTAAATATTGTGAGAAAATGACGTTGTTACTCCCTTATAATATATTTGGGGAAATATTTGCTTAGCTCGGTTCTCGGCACATATGCTCCTCCTGCCCACTTGGCACCACATTTCTTGCAAGCCCATATTCCTACGCTAATCCTGTAGACCTTGCCTTTTGAGCCACAGAACGGGCATATATGGTCTGCATATCTTCTCGCTAATATATCTCTGACTTTCTTTCTTAGTGTGGAACCATATCTTGCACCGTATCTACCAGCTATGCCGACCACACGTGTTCTTTTCGCCACTGGTACCACCTATTCCGCATCTATTGTAAGACTAGTGGAGTAGTGTATGCATTTGGATTATTTAATACTTCCCTTATGATCGAATGAAGTTCTTGTGATTTCTTTAGTGCTAGGTCTATGATATCGTCAAGTTGACTCGGTTTAATACCCTCCATGCCTGTCTTCTGAATACCAACAATTCTTCCTTTTTCATCTACCCCAATGACTATCTTCGTATCAAGGACAGTTTCCTCTTCTAGCGTTGGATCAACAATCATGTAGCCCTCGAGTAGTCCAATAGATATTGTTACAACATTGAGATTTATTGGTAGAGGCCTTTCTTTTACTGTTTTTTCTATTATAACATTATCATCTTCGATGCTAACAATCTTGGGTATTTTAGCCATGTTGAGCGACAACATCGTTGATAGCATGCTGGCATCAATAACGTTTCCATCATGATCTAGCAGATAAATGTCATTGAATACAAGCCATACTTTTTTACCTGGAATTATAACAAGGTCTTCAAGCTTAACAGCCCTGGGCTCCCTGAGACAACGATCAACTACTCTGGCTGCCTCAATAGCGTTTTCATCTGGTGGACCTGGCTCAAATGAAGGTGATGCAAGAGGGACAAACTCTGCATGTACTTGTAGAACTCCCTCATTTGGTCTGTCACTAAATGGTGTGCCTATCTCCAGTTTAGTGCCCGTCATGACTGTTGTATCTCCTAGTTTGACAAGAGCACTTCCCTCGGCCTTGGGTACAGGGTTGAGCCATACACTTATCTTTCTATATTCCTCGGGCTTTCTCCCGTCTATTCTTTCTCCTGATCTAATTAGGCTCTTTATGGTTTCCCTCTTTATCCTCGGAATTATTGGTTGTTTTGTTGGTGTAAGAGACATGTTTTTCACCTCACTTCTCGATAATTTTTAGATACTTGTCATGAAGAGTCTTCTTCATCTGATCATAAATCTTCCTAGCTCCCTCTTTGGCGAGCTCAATTGCTCTCCTGAATTCCTCAAGTGTGAGTACCCCGTTTAGCTGTAGTAGCATAATCTCGTCGATACTTGCCGCATAACCTATAGGCATATCTGCTTCTCCATATTCGTCCTCTAGCTCATCAATATCAAGTACTAGAACACCATCAACTTTTCCTACAGCGACTCCCGCTATCAGATCTCTCATGGGTATGCCTGCATCGGCTAATGCTAGCGAAGCCGCTGTTAGACCTGTTGTTCGTGTACCTCCGTCTGCTTGTAGTACTTCTATGAATATATCTATACTTGTACGCGG
>JALWQP010000085.1 GCA_027083045.1 Desulfurococcales archaeon | reverse complement strand
CAATACTTGTTGCGCAAACTCTAAACAAATTATCCGGTAGTGATGACTGGACTAGAATGGTTGTAAACGCGGTTGCATCTCTTCACGACCTACTAGCAAGCATGCACCAAGGATATACTATCAGTAAAGATAAACTGATAAAGATAGGAGATACCCTAGAGAAATTAGCAAAGGCATTAAGAAACTTGGATATAGAAAATATAGAGCAATATTCACAGAGACTAGAGACCCTAGCCTACACTACATCGCATTAACGATTCCTGCAACCAAAATCCTATCTATAGTCTCAGTAGATGTATTAAGCCCTCGAAACTCTTTAATTAAATAATTGTTATGAAGATTGAGCTAATGTAAGTTGACTTAAATTATGTTATGTATTAAGGTATAATGGTATTCGACAGCCAATTGTAATAACATCCTCTAAATTGAAGGCTCTTAGCAAAGCCCTCTATGTAATTAATTACTGCTTCAATATACCTATAACCTGTTTCGTAGGATGCCTGTAGTGGGTCTCCCACGACACCATATTTTCTAGGGTCAACTCCTTTGTAAATACTTAGGTCGCCAACTAAGTTGTTATCTATTGCCATTACTATGCTGGTCTCCCACATACCTGCATGTTTATCTCTAGACGTATCTACTAGACCTAGCTTGTTGAGAACGTAGGCTATGTGGAATGCTACTATGGATACCTTATGTTCTTTACATAAACTATCACATACTCTAATTATCGTGTTTTTAATATCTGGTCCACCATGTCCTAGAACTAGAATAAACTTCTTCTGCCCGAACTCTACAAAATGCTTAATTATGGAGAGCAGGTAGGCTCCGAAAACTTCTGGCTCAATATACACGTTTCCTGGTCTTACCGGGACAGCTATAGTATAGGTTATTGGTGGAAGTGATATCCATTCGTTTCTTCTAGCAAGCTCAGCAGCTATAAAACTAGCTATAAGAGCATCAGTATCTATAGGAAGATGAGCACCATGCCCTTCAAGCGAACCTATAGGAATCACGAGAGGACCTCTATCATTATCGATGTACTCTTTAAGCCTAATCCATGTAAGGTCACGAGGATACATAATGCTCTCCCAATTATATAGTTGACTTTAACTCTTATTCTGAATATCTTTCATGTTTAATCGAGGCTTTCTAAACTCTAACTAGAGCTTATCCTAACAACGCAACTGTGTAGGTAAGATCGGCTTAATAGCTAAGAGGGGTAAGGAAAATTAATTACAGAGCTTAAAAGGGTAAGCAGAGGATAACGTCTAGAGCAGTATAGAATTAATTAAAAGAGCGTGCATCATCATAGTAAATCTGTGCTTAGCCGTGGACCAAACACTAATCTTACAAATAAAGCTAGGAAATTAGCTAGGAAGAAAGAAGTGCTGATTAAACTGTATTAAACTATATTAATTGGTTCTCGATAATATGATGAGGATAAAAAGAGATATTCGTATTCATAGATAGTAAAAGGAATGAATGCCTTCTATCCTTAGCCCTAATACTAGCAAACAATATACTACCGGATGTACAAGTAATAAAACCATACATTGAAAAAGTATACAGTCCTCCTTATGAATCAATAACAGTAGCAACTGATCCAAAGGTCTAGCCATATCTGTTTACACACAAAAGAGCCTCGGATCTTCTTATAGGATCTATGTGTTTTGGCAATTATTATTTACTAAAGTGTCTTAGGAGTAAAATTCCAATATCACTTCATAATCATTATATAATATATGGAGTTGAGAAATGGACTATTCTAAGCCTCTTGGTGATGTTAAGGTTAAGAAGCTGGGGAGACAGCTTCTAATCAATATTCCTAGAGACGCAGTGGCTCATCTTGGCATGAAGCCGGGCTCCTTGGAAATAGTGTTGATGACCAGTGATAAGATTGTGCTTAGACGGGGCATGGGCCCAGCCAGGGTAGTAGATGTGGGGAGGGGGAAGCTGAGACTGTATATTGGTGAGGATAAAGCCCCCTTCAAAGAAGGAGAGCGGGTCCTAGTAACGGTTCAGGACGATAAGCTGGTGGTCAAGCGTATAGACTACTACATCGTGAAGCCGATCAAAGGGCGGGGACAGTACAGGGTAAACATACCCTGGGAACTAGTAGAGAAGACTGGCCTGGATAAGTATCGATTAGTCAAAATATATAGTGATGGAAAAAGGGTAGTGCTGGAGCCTTTCGCCGAGATATAATAGATATTATGTTTTAAGGGCATAATATTTAAATAATATTATGTCCTAAACACATAATGGTTGAGAATATTGGAACAGTGGAGAAAATACTTGGAAGCCGCTGAGAGATTCCTAAGATCAGCCGAGAAAATCCTAGATGAATCACCAGAAGCAGTACCGCTACTAGCTCATAGAGCATTAGAACACATGATCATGGCTCTCTCATACTACTATACCCCAGAAGAAGCAAATTTACTCAACACCCACGGCCGTAGGAGGAGCTGGATAACACGAATGATCCACCAGGGAAAAATACCATACAGACTCCTATCAATATTCGATGAGCTAACGAGGATCTATAAGAGGAGCACATATCTATTAGAGAACGGAGAACTAGCAAGGAGATCCCTAGAACTCGCCAAAGAGGCTTTGGAGAATATAAAGGAATCATTAAAGGGCGGCACAGAATGAGTCTCCCCACCAACATATTGATAGGGATCCTCCGAGAGATAACCAAGGAAATAATCCGAGAATGCAGAAACGTATACCAAGTCATACTCTACGGTAGCTACGCCCGCGGAGATGCGGGTCCTAAGAGCGATGTAGACCTCCTAATAGTATCGGAGGACCCGAGAATATGCGAGGAAAAAACTATGAGAATAGGGGCTGAAAAAGGACTATCAATACTTCAACCAGTAGCTATTTCACCAGACGAACTAACTGAGCCCGAGAAGAAACTATATCTTAATGCCCTACTAGAAGGCCTACTACTCTACCAGTCCCCAGCATCAGAACCAGTCAAGACAGCACCCCCAAAATACAAACCATACCTAATCATAAAATATAGAGCACCACCAGAACACCGAAGAAAACTCACCGGCACAACAGTCATTCAAAGAGGCCACAAGATGAGAGCACGAGGACTCATAGAAAAAATGGGAGGAATAAGATTAGGGCCCGGAGTATTCATGATAGAATACACGAAATGGCCACCACTAGAACTAATCATGCAAAAACTAAGAGTAGAATACAAGATAAAACACATAATACTAGCCAAAACAGATTTCATATAAAAGTATATGATTTAAATGTGAACCAAACGGCTTTTCCACGGATCACGAGTATGTAGCCATAGCTACAGCCTGGAAGGGCGAAGCACGAAGGGAAAACCGTGACTGGAGCAGGTTCACCTATGGGATAAGGATAGGAAGGCGCGGTAGAGACACCTTGTTCAGCAGAACTTGGAGCTACGTCGAGCTAATCATTGAGGATAAGTATCGTATAAGCGTGGAGATAACGGATTCGTTCTGGAGAAACTGCTCAGAGCTCAGGCACGTGTTCTTTAAACACTACTTCAGGGAAAAAGAATATATTCCATGGCCCAAAAGGAGACCCACGAAAATTCATGCTCGTACATGTAAGGGATAACGTGTTTAAACTATTCCCGCTAGACTAGCGTCTTGGTAATCTCCTCAGCTAGTGGTTGCAGGAAGCTGAACGAGGCAATGGTTATCACTATGACTATTACTGCTCGGAGCGTGTTCTTCACGGTGAAATCTATGGTCTTGCTGGTCAGGACTGCTAGGGATATTGAGGCTAGCAGGGTCGATGTCCTTATTTCACTTAGGACTGCTTTGTCGAAACGCCCTATACTGAGGCTGAAGCCTGGGAGGCTCGAGAAAGCCGAGGACGTGGGGGCCTGGAACCCTGTGCTGAGCCCTGCTACAAGTGAAACCGTTAATACCAGCATTACCGGGGTGGTGTAGGCTAGGAGCTGCAATACCTGACGGACACCGAGATCCCCTATAAACGGAAAGCTGAACAGTGGTTGCATCTACCAAGCCCTGTTCTCAACCGCTAGAACTCTAACTTCTCTAGGCATTAACTACACCAGTATAGGAGAGAACATCAAGAGTATAGTAACAGATTATAAGTAAAGCGTTATAGTCGTCAACAGATTAATAACAATCTGTAAATTCCTAAGAGGCGAGAAAGCTTGAGGAGAGGGACCCGAACTAAAATATATGGTCCCGCGGGGGGGACTTGAACCCCCGACCACCCGGTATCTGCGAGCCACGCCGTCCCGCCTTCATCCAGGCCCAATTATTCACGGGCCGGTATGGCGGGTGGGGGGCTCGGCTTCCCCACTACAGCCGGGCGCTCTGCCGCTGAGCTACCGCGGGACCGCCCATTACTGTTCTAGTCTTATGGTGGGATTTATATTTTTGTGGTCTATTCTATTGTATCGTGTTGGTGTCTATTATGGGGTCCTTGTTTTCTGAGAATATTGATCGTGTTTTGTCCCGTGATATTGAGGAGATTGATAATGCTTTGGCCGTGAAGGATGAGGTTCGCGAGGAAACTATCAGGATTACCCGGGATATTCTCCGGCTCAGTACCGAGGCTGTCAGGATGATTCATCTTAGGAGGTATGAGGATGCACGTAAGAATATTGAGGCGGCCTCACACCTTGTGTCTACATTGAAGGATTTGCTGCGGGAACACCCGGACCTCTATTATAGCGGGCTCGTCTATAATAGTGTATCTGAATATGCTGAGGCGAGGATATCGTATAGCTTGATCGTTGAGAAGAATATGCCTAGCTACAAGGAGCTTGATATACATTATGTACCGTATCTGCAGGGGCTCGGAGACGTGATTGGGGAGCTGAGGAGGCACGTCATAATGCTCCTCAATGAAGCAAGAATAGATGAGGCCAACGAATATGTCAATGTTATGGAGACTATATACTTGTGGCTACGAAAGCTGAACTATCCCGACGCCCTAGTGCCTGGGCTAAGACACAAGGTAGATGTCGCTAGGAGGCTGGTCGAGGATACACGAGTATTATTATTGAACACTAGGAATGCGCTCAAAGTCTCACAGACCATCGAGAAAATCTTGGCGAACACGGAAGAAAACAAGTTGAGAAGTGGGGCGGCGGCCGGGATCAGGATCGGGGACCGCCGCGGCTCCAGGGCGAGGACGA
>JALWQP010000084.1 GCA_027083045.1 Desulfurococcales archaeon | reverse complement strand
AGTATATTGTTGGGCTTGTGATTCCTACTGCAAATAATATATAGAGTATTATCCTTATGCCTGCTGCTGTGATTGCGTATGGTATCTGTGTGTTTACGTGGTCTATGTGGTCTGCTCCGCTGAACATTGATGACATTATTGTTGTGTCGCTTATAGGACTGCAATGGTCTCCGAAGATACCTCCACTGAACACCGCCGCTATCGATGCGTAGACTATAGTCATTATCATGGGATTGCCTGCATCTAGCTGGCTTGATGCCAGCTCGTAGGCCATCGTTATGGCTATGGACATCATTATGCCGAAGGTTCCCCAGCTGGTCCCTGTTGTGAACGATATGAACATCGAGACCAGGAAGATCACTAGTGGTACCAAGGTTGCTGGGAATGCGATGCTCTTAGCTGCGGCGACCACGTAGTCGGCTGTGCCTACCGCGCTACACCGGTCTTAATGCTCCAGGCAAGAAGCAGTATCGCGTTAGCGTATACCATGAGGTACATACCCTTCAGCGTGTACTCCATTGCCTTTTCAAAGCTAAGGCTTCTATAGAGGAGGCTGGCCGTCAACGCCAAGAGGTATGCGGCGAAACTACCCCATAGCAGGGCTGTCGCGCTGTCGCTCTCCATTAATGCCTCGTTGAACGGTACTTGCCACCAAGGGATGCTGAGCTTTGAAGCCTGAATAACAGCCACGGCGCCAGTATACCATATCCCTAGAAGAGTGATTGTTACCAAAGCTATTATCGACGCTATGAAGACCCATCCAGATGTCTTCCTCGTGCCCGACGCAACCTTAAGAACCTCCTCGGTAGGCATAAGCGGCTTCACATTGTCTCTCAGCACCTTGTCTTCCCGGACGGCGCGGTGCTCGGCCTTCAGCATAGGTCCTATGTGTCTTCTCGTCATAACTGCTAGGAAGACCAGTATTATCGCGAGGATCGAGTAGAACCTGAAAGGTACTGATTGTAGCCATGCCGCGTAAGCCGCCATATTTACGCCGATGCTTCCAAGGCCTCCCTTGATCAAGCCGACTTCGTAGCCTATCCATGTCGAGACAAGAGCTATTCCAGCAACAGGAGCGGCTGTAGAGTCGACTATATAGCTTAGGAGCTCCCTGCTCACCCTTGTCTTGTCTGTTATTGGTCTGGTTGCGTTCCCGACCACGATCGTGTTCGTGTAGTCGTCGAAGAAAATGACGACACCGAGGACTGAGGCGAGAAGACTGGCGGCTCTAGAGGACTTTATCTTCGTGGCTATGCTGGATGCTAGACTATGTATCGCCCCCGAGGCGTAAAGCACTCCCACGAAAGCACCGATAATAAAGTCAAAAATCAGTATCGTCGCGTTCCACGAGTCAGAAGCACTCGCCACTATCCATTCAAGAGTCTTGCTCGTAGCGGCTACAGGATTATAGCCTGCCACCATGAGACCAGCGACCCATACCCCTGCAAAGAGTGCTGAGAGAACCTGCCTCGTCGCTATAGCGAGCACTATTGCTAGGAGGGGTGGTAGTAGTGGAAACAATAATGTGCCTGTAGGCCCCACCTTGTATGCGAGCAAGCCGATCACGAGCACGGAAACAACTATTATTGTTTTTAGGAGCTTCTGAGCCGAAACCATTTAGTTTCACCCTTGCATTAACATGTTAATTCCTCTAGGAAGCTTGTGGCAGGGTGTTTACTGGTTTGGTGTGAATGGTTCTAAACAAATATTCTTATGTACTATATAGGACATTTTAGTCCTAGGTGTTACCATGGAGTACAGCGTCGCGGAAGCAGTTAAGAAACTAATAGATGCCGATCCTAGCCTTAAAGAGTGCCTAGAAGCAGGGATCATAAACTATACGAGGATGGCAAAGAAGCTCAAACCAATGATCGAGAAGATACTCGAAAAAGAGGTCAGCGTCGAGGCAATCAAGGCTTCGCTGATAAGATATGGTAGAACAACCGGTAGGCCCAGGTGGAGGCCAGGAATACTCAGAATACTTGCGAGGAGCGTCCTAGAGATAAGAACCGGGATAAGCGCGGTGACTGTCAGGATACACATGATGCCTTATATAATAAATATTGTTAATAAACTACTAGGCAGAGCAAGATTCCTAGCTGTAATCCAGGGACTAAACAACGTGACGCTAATAGTAAGTGATGAGCATTACAGCGAGATACTGGGTGAGCTAGGCAAAGAAAACGTCGTCGAGGAAATAAGAGGAGAGTCAGCCCTAGTGATCATAAGCCCAAAAGAGATAATCAGGACGCCGGGATTTCTAGCCTATGTCATGGATCTCCTCGGTAGGAACGGTATAAACGTGCTTCAGGCGGTATCATATTATACCGAGACAATGATACTCGTCTCATCAGATGATCTCATGAATGCCTTCAAGATAATATCGGACGCTATACAGCTTGCAAAATACTATGCTGGGCTGAACAAGTAGTGCTTGCATCTAGTATGGATAGGTGATAGAGATCGGCGACCGTACTCCTCAGCTCTTGGATCAGCTTTTCTGGTACCTCACCACTCGAGATAGGATTTACCATTTCGCTTAAGATATCGGCGATCCTGTTTAGATCATCTGCGATCTTCCTGACATCGCTTGGATCAATATTTTTACCTGCCATAAGATTACTAATCCTTATAAGACGCTCCTGCACTTCATCCACAGCAGTCATAACCTTAAACATGTCTTTCATACCTAGATCATAGAGATGATAAGCTATTGTTGAAGCCCATGTCATATCATCGACTGATCTAGTGAGAGTACCGATTGTTGTAGCATATAATCCGGGATGCATTAGATCGAACATGGTCAAGTTACCATTGAATGGCTTGACGCAGTACTCGTTAAGAAAAAACGCTACAGCCCCTATGTCTAGTGAGCCCTGCTTTAACGCTTTCCCAAGATCCCAGATCAGCTCCTTACGAAGAGTATTTATCCTATCTAGGGCATTAATGTATAGGAACAATAGACTGATAGAGGATATGATCAAAGCAAGTAAAATAACTGCAATGATCTTATCACGCTTATTCATGGTAATCACGCCTTGTATAGTATGAGCGGGCCTTCTTATTTGGCCTCTATCTTAACTATTATTTCACTATTATGTGGAGAATGCCTTTAAAATAATGTTTGCTCTTAGAAACTTTTCTTGTTGGATCAATTAATTAAATCAAATTATAAGTGGTACCAAATGTTTTAGAACAGTTAAAACAATTTATATATACACATATCAAGTAAAACTACTATGTCAATACATTTCAGGGAGGGAGTAATGTGGGTATGAAAATTATATACGTAAGTATATTTCTCCTAGTAGCAATACTATTATCATCGGTCTACGCATATGCCAATATAATCCCACAGGGTCTCAGCACTATAGCTTCCTCTTCTGCAGTCCTCGCTATACCTCCTGGCTCATCTATTTATATTAAGGTAGACCCGAAGACAGGGAGCATTATCATACCGAATCAGAGCCAGCTCAAGCTCCCAAGCATAGCCTATGATGCACTACAACATGTCCCTGCGTGGATAAGGCGTCTGCTCGAGAGACAATTCTATCTCCTCCTACAGGAAGACATGGTTGTCCCTGGGAGGAGCTATCCTTCAATATGTGATCTCAATCATGATGGATTACCGGACATCGTTGTGGGTTCTAGGGGCGGAATAATATATGTCTACATAGACGTTGGGGAGAAATATGACCCTGTATACAAGCTGTTAACGATGATCAATGTAACAAAGGATATGGGCGTAAATAGTACGCTAGACTATGTCGGTGTAGCTGCGGGCGATATCGACGGCGATGGCCTCCCCGATATAGTTGTCGGCCTGCCGAACGGAACCCTGCTCCTCTACAGGAACACCGGTACGGAGAACCAGCCCTCCTGGACCCTTGATACATCGTACTTTAAGGGAGTAAAAGTCGGTGGATACGCGGCTCCAGACATATATGATGTGAACGGTGATGGTAAAAAGGACCTAGTTGTAGGCAGTAAGGAGGGGATCATCTACTGTTACCTCAACGAGGGCACGCCTGGAAACCCGAAGTGGGTTTATAACCCACAGTATTTCCCGGCCTGGCTTGAGAACTGGTACGATGGACGTGGATGGCATTATGAGGGGGTATGGATTGGAAACTATAGCGTCCCGTACCTCTTCACCCATGCGGGCACACTATACATGATAGTGGGTAATTGGAACGGCACACTCTACCTGTTCAGGAACACCGGGTACTCCAGCGACGGTTATCCTTCATGGGAGAAGATCGGGCCTCTCCCCAACCTCGGAGTATCCAGTTATAGCGCGCCAGCCATAGGCGACCTAAATGGTGATGGGCAGGAAGACCTTGTCCTAGGATCAGGCGATGGCCACTTATACTTGGTCAAGAACTTCGGCTCACCCATATACCCGTACTTCAAGACCTGGCCCAGCGGCGCCGAGAACTACTTGCTGGCAAAATGGTTCTGGGGGCCAGCATACTACCCGCTCATGGACACTATTCCGGTATTGGGAACCGATTACAAGTATGTCGACCTCTACGCTAAGCTCATCCTGAACACGACAGCTCCATACATAGACGAGGTGGCATACGCAATAGCTGTTGATAGACCTGCGAATCTGAAAATGCTGGCCGACAGGAACGGTAGCTGGCTATACGTGCTGAATGCTAAGAGCATATATGAGATGGCGGAGAAGCTCCCATATGTTCAGGTAGTTGACTTTAAAGACTACAGCACGCTCAAGTATAAGACCGAGGATGGCTGGAAGATACTGCCTGCGAATATCTATTATAAGTACCTCGTCACGTTTAACAGGTATATTCTAGCCCCATGGGGCTGGCCGACGAGATACAATGGGAAGTTCTTCCGCACATTCCTCCCGTTCGATAATAGGTACAATGTGACTCTCTACCAGATGGTCGAGAACGCCACTACGATGTACCAGGCAGCCTACAGGATAGACTATTGGCTAAGAGCGGTGATCAAGGCATGGTGGCACATGGGGCCAAAATGGAAGCCTTGGGGATGGTACAACATATACCTTCACCTGACCGATAAGGAGTACGCGATACTATGTGGGGAATTCTCGATCATATATGAGGCGGCGGCGAGAGCAGTCCTAATACCTACCGTCGTGGTCGTGGATATAGCTGAGGACCACCAGTTCAACAACTTCTGGTACAATGGTACATGGCACCACGTAGAC
>JALWQP010000083.1 GCA_027083045.1 Desulfurococcales archaeon | reverse complement strand
TAAATGGATTATGTGAATTCCATGTGCTGAAGGGATATGATCCATTCACTATCATGATTGAGGATGGATGGAAGTTCCTTGTTATTCCGTTTGACAAGCTTAACTTAGTGTTTATATCTAGATCTAAGGGTATTGATGATCTGCCATATGAGTATCAGACTTGGGTCGAGAAAATATGTGAAAATAAAGGCCTTCCTGATACGATAATTATTGATTGCCACAACCACGAAGTAGAGGAGCCCATGAATTTTGATGTTCTAAGAAAAGGCTTAGAACAAGTGATCGGAAAAATAGGAGAGATCACGACAACTAATGAACCCAAGGATATTTTGGGAAGGATAGTTGTTGTTGAAAACATCAGATCACTAGGTGTCATAGGAGATAAAATTTATGGAATAGACTTTGTCTGGCCCGAGGGGGATCATCGAGTTGTACTGATATATATTCCAGGCAATAATATGGAGCCAGGATTATCTGAGAAAATACGTAGAAGAGTAGCTGACCGGCTAAATTTGGATATTAGCTATGTTGAAGTACTGACTAATGATGAGCATACGGAAACAGGTGTCTATTCTACGTCGACATATTACCCTGTTATAGAGACGAAGGAACTCCTTAGAGGAATAGATATGTTGATAGAAAAGCTGGAGACTCATGATACCGAATATCATGGAGTCAAATATGCTTTCTTTGAATGCGTTGCTCCTCTACTTAATGATTCAGCTTATAAACTCGTTGAGATAGTTAAGAAAAATGTCCCGTTATCATCAGTTCTCCTTCTAGGCTATCTGTTCCTAGGTCCGTTTCTCGTTGGTTATATAACGAGCCTCATAGATTACTTCATTCATTAGATATCCAAGAGTGGTCTTCTAGGTACTTAGTGGATTAAATAAGGAAGGGAGACCGGCCGGTATCCGCCGCTCTACCAGGCTGAGCTACGGGCCCATAAGCTCAACCGTATTCTAGTCTTAACTCTGATTATAAACATATCGTTCGTTGTTTTTCAAGGGAGTATTTATAAACCATGAGATTGTTTTTAAAATCGGGGGATTTATAAAATGAGTGGGCTAGAAGGGGAGATCTCACTTAATCCTACGACTAAGATAGAGAATATTGTAGCAACAGTAATACTTGACCAGACTCTCGATCTAAATCTAATCGAGAGCCGTGTCCCTAACGTAACCTATCAGCCAGACCAATTTCCAGGACTTATACTTAGACTGGAACGTCCCAAGACGACTGCTCTTATTTTTAAATCAGGTAAAATGGTTGTAACTGGAGCTAAAAGTACAAGTGAGCTCATCGAGGCTGTTAAAAGAATAATTAAGCTCCTCCGCAAGCATGGGATTAAAATAACATCGAAGCCGAGGATACAGATCCAAAACATTGTGGCGAGTGGTGACATCAACGCTATGGTAAACCTTGAAAGAGCAGCATATCTTCTCGAAGACAGCATGTATGAGCCGGAGCAGTTCCCAGGTCTAATCCACCGCATGAGAACCCCTAGAGTGGTACTCTTAATATTTAGTAGCGGCAAAATGGTCATAACGGGGGCAAAGGAAGAAAGAGAGGTCGAGGATGCGGTTAGAAAGATAGCTCAGAAGCTTCTCGAACTAAAATGTCTATTTCCGAGGAGAGGATAACCAGGCTAATAAATCCCTTTACATAAATCCTTTTCTTTGAATGATGACGTGGGCAGCCTGGGACCCTTCTAAGGGGATGAAGACCCTAGTCTCACACTGACATGTTCCTCAAGGGTGACCTAGATGTTCGTCGAGGGAATAATTATAGTAGCTGATCTCGATAGATTTGACGAGTTCGTTAAAAAACATGGGCTCAGCAGGTATAGACCTAATGATATCACCGGGACACTAACTCACCTATTCTATAATTTCACTATTAGATGGCGGGGAGTCGTTATTTATGGCCTAGACTTCGGAAGAGGTACAGAAGAGATCATAATAGAGATCCCTATGCCTGATGATTTGGATAACATACTTAATGATCTAAAACAGATAAAGAAGATCATTAACAGGCTTGGAGCATCAATAACTATAACAGTTGTAAGGGACTACGTATTATGTAGGCCGGCTAGGAGCCGCAGAGAAGCGTATTATGGCACACCAGGCCGAAGGAGGGCAATCAGCCTCTTGAAGAGCGTCAAACGTAAAGGAGGAAATACTATCTATGTTGAAGTGTGAGGAAATAATATTAGTTTTCAGGATCATTGAATACGTGGATGATGAGGCCGACATAGTCGGATAAACCTCATAGGTTATGAAGAGGGGTCGATTGGCTGAAAAATAAATATATCATTCCGGATTTCAAGCAATGCCATGCACGAATATTTCACAGATTTATGGCATAATGTTTTATATCGTGAGCAAAATATTGAATGGTAGGTATTAATATTGAATAAAATTAAATATCATATTGAAACAAGGTTGTTTAGATATTTAATTGTTTATGGTGTAGGTTTTTGCCTAGTGAAGAACTAGTTGAAATAAAGGTTCATGAAAGACTTGACGAGCTAAGCAAGAAAATTTGCTCAAGTTCTTTCGAAGCCCATATTACTCTTGAAGGCATATTCCAGGGGATCGATAGAGTAATAGGTGATAAGATACCATATGTTTTCAAAATGCTTGCAGAAAAATCAAATAACACATGTATTTTCAATAGAATAAATCTGAAAAGAAGAACAAGCAACTGGGATGAAGTCGTATTACTTCTGTGTAATGGAGTAGTTATAGGTGCTCATGGGGAAATTAATGGCCAGCGGCTTTATGGCTATAAGCTTTTGGAGCAGCTATCCTATAATGTAAACAATAATGTATATTCTCATATCATCATAGAGGAGACGCTCCTCCCCTCAGAGTTTGTGAAGAAATACCTTAATCTCGAAGGCTTCGAAGAGAAAAAACAAATGCTCACACCCAGGGAACAGAGGGAAGACTCAGCTGAGCCCATTACGAAAGTAGATGGTTATGCTAAAACAACGCAACTCAACATACCTATAGCGTCAACCATTCCTGTCGAAACATCGCTTGATAAGACCAAGGTGCTTCCTAGAAGACCAATACCGCCTGGTTTTGTTCCTCCCAAATTTATTGCTATCACAGATACACAAGGCCGTGAGACTAGAGAAGACGATATAGTTGGCTCTAAAAAGCCTATGAACATTTATTTAGTCATCGGTCTTTCTGGTAAGGTACTGGATCTAAGTAATCGTCTTGTAGAGCTAGCCGAGATCGAGGGCGTAGGAGTTTCTTATTCTACATTAACATATAATGGGTCAGCATATGTTCTCGAAACAAATGTTACAAGAGTCGGATTTATTAGAAAATATGAGAAGATACGGAAGATCGCTGAAAAGATCGCATCTATTCTAATAAAATGTATGGAGGATTCCCCGCTTAAGTTTGACCATGTCATTGTTATCCTTAGACATGGTTTTGATACAGTTCGTGTTGTGAAGAAAAGATATAGTTAAGATAAAGTGTTTATCCTTGAAGGATGCTCCTGATACTTTAGACACTATGGATTAATAGATGGGGCCTTTTGTTTTTCATAGGATCTAGGTTCCATAGAGGAACTATAATAATTCCATGGAAGAAGTAGGAGAGCAGTCATTAATAGGGCTGTGATAACTTCTCAAAATGCCACGATCTTCATAATTTTTTAACCATTATCGTAGATATTACTAGTGTTTTTGAATAATCCCAACTAGATACCACATAATATCAAAGCAGTTTCTACATCAGAGAAATCAAGTACAACTATTCTTCTTGCCTCAAAAACGTATTCCTCAAGACTTAGGAGCTCGGAGGAAAGTGGAGGAAGAGGTAATTTTAATGCCTCTTCCGCAGGGGGATAGTCTTCGTTAGATAACCATGTTACTGGTTTTCCATACTCAACTATACAGTGCCTCTTAATTATAGGAGACAAGTATTCGGATGCTGAAGGCGTAATGGTCGTTCCTGACTGGTAGGGCCCGATCGCTGGTACGACTATGACGTAGTTCCCTGATCTAGTTGGGATAAATAAGAATGATGGAAGCTTATAGGTACCGAAACATCTCAAGCTTGGATGTTCATGGCCGATGATCACAGCATCATATCCAGTTATATCGACATATATATGGCCGTGTGTCACGAGTATCTTCTCACTACCTGTATCAATCTCCAATTCTCTCTGAAGCTCTAACCCATAATCTCTCAGTATTAGTTTTAGATAGTTATCATGATTTCCTCTTATAATTATAAGATCCTTGACACCTAGGTCATTGATAATAAATTCTAGGAGATCCCTTATTTCGCGCCGTTCTTGTCGCAGTAATCTGTCAAATGCATGTTTAAGGTCGCCATTTATAATGATCCTTCGAGACCTGACTAACTTATGTATATTCTTTAAGCTTTTCTTGATCTTTTCCAACTGTATTTTTGGAACAATCATTCCTGGAAAATACTTTGCCGCTTTATCGGAGTAATCTAAGCCTCGTGCTAGAGCTTCTTCGAATCCTAGATGTAGGTCATTTACAATGATGGCATCATATTTACTCACATATAGTGCTGGCTCACCGGGAATTATGTAGATACTCTTGAATGGTATATCTCTGGGTTTGTAGAGCTTTTTGTTTATCATTAGCATGGCACCATGCACTCGTCTAATAATATATTGCTACATGGATTGATACCTTAGTGATACTGTAATATTCTTCGCTCCTAAGATAGAAAAGTATGGGCGAGCGGGCCCGCCGGGATTTGAACCCGGGACCTACGGGTTAAGAGCCTCGACTACCGGCCGGTCTCCCCAGGGTCTTCTAGGTATCTCTTCTGGATTATTAAATCTTTCCTATAGCCTCCCCATAGTTCTCCCGATCAATAGACCATCTTGATCCTCAGTAACGTATGCGACCACTATTTCTCCTGGTTTGAGCCTCCCCCTCCTGAGGGTTATGAGCCATTCTTTACCCATCGTTACACCGATGTACTCTCCTCTCAATACGCCTCTTGACAGCACCTTCGCATAGACTCTATCACCCTTTTTGAAAGGTGCTGGGTAGCGACGTGCTTTCCTCATTCCCCATTCCTTCATGCTCCACCTGAGCTTCACTCCGAGTCTTGCCTCGAGCCCCTCAATTTTCTCCCAGAAACAACGCCAGCTCAACGGCTTTACTCCCGGTATTTTTCTCCCATACTTATGGGCGTTGTACTTTTGGATCGTCACAGGAGGCCATCTCTTTCCAGCTCCTATTCTTATAGCCCATTCGATAACCTGGACGACATCTTCATCATTCACGCCAGGAATCCAGACAGGCGTCACATGCAGGTCAATGCTCGTTTCTCTGACAAGGTATTCCGCCATCTCCATGACGCGTTTAACGTTATACCAAGGTGTGCCCTGGAGAAAGCGGGCCTTCTCAGGATTTAGTGTATCTATACTTAAGTTGATCCTATCGAGGCCTGCATCATCAAGCTGATCAATAGTTTTTCTTGTAAGGAGAGCGCCATGTGTTTCGAGGGCCACGCTCGAAACGTATGGACGGGTCTTAAGCTCCTTAATGAGACGTGTTATCCACGGATACGTTAGTGCTTCGCCAATAGTATCGATGAGCGCCTCTATACTTGTCTCCTTGTACCTTGCCACTATGTCAACAGTATTCAGGAGACTCTCGAGCCCAACAATGAACTCGGCCCACCTATTAATGGATAATGGACCCGCGTCTACGCTGCAGAAAATACAGCTGAGAGGGCATATGGTCGTTGGTCTTACCTGTAGAACGTTTGTACCGCGATCAATTACTCCAAACCCCATATATCCCAGTAGCTTGTCTCCCTTTACAAAATAGAGGGGTCTTCTACCCCAAAGCAGTGTTTTCTCCGTGATCTCTATCAAGTCTCACACCCATCTGCCTAGCAATTATTTTGGGGCAAATAGGCTTTAAAGACAATAGAGATGCTTTCGGCTCGCTTAAACCTTTGATATAAAGGAAAACTGTCCTAATGATTCCAGCTTCATCGATCATTCTCTTGACAAGCACTGGAGTCCATGATTTAATCGGGAAATCAATAGTTATAATTCTTGATCCAAGGGTGAGTTCTCTTTCAAGCTTAGGGGCTAGCGCCTCATTAATAGATGGGTAGAGGTATTGATACACTATGGTTGCGTTACCGAGGTATACATCGTAGAAACTGGCTTCGAGGACGCTGATACGGTCTCTTAAACCAAGCTCCTCAGCCTTATACCTTATCAGCATGGCTAGATCATGCTCTATCTCCACGGCAATAGCATATGCACCAATCCTTGCAGCCTCTATTACGACACGTCCATCGCCCGCCCCTAAATCATAAAGTACATCTCCCGGCCCACACCTGGATATTTCAAGGGCTTTCCTAACAACACTAATAGGTGTCGGTATAAACGGTGGATTCTTTAGGCTCATTAGGAACACCACTGATCTTCATAGTTTCTATTAATAGAATCAAGTTTATAAAAGAGAGGCCATAGTTTAACTAAGGGGATAAAGAAAAAATTGTATTGCGTACTCGTCACTCCCTCTGATGGGGTGTTTATGAGTGTCAGAGACATTGCTAGAAGTGAAGGATCTAAAAACATATTTCTATACCACTAAGGGCGTCGTTAAAGCCGTTGACGGCGTTTCTTTTAAGCTCAATAAAGGTGAGGTCCTAGGCATAGCTGGCGAGTCGGGATGTGGTAAGAGCACTACTGCTTACTCTCTCATCAGACTGGTGCCTCCACCAGGCAAGATCGTTGGTGGGGAACTAGTATTTGAAGGACGCAACATACTTAAGCTTAGCGAAGAGGATTTCAGAAAGCAGATCAGGTGGAAGAAAATATCAATGGTATTCCAGGGAGCAATGAACGCGTTAAACCCAGTATATACTGTTGGTGACCAGATAGCAGAAGTACTAATGCTCCACAGACATATGACCAAAGAAGAAGCAATGAAAGAAGTTTACAAGCTCCTAGAAATGGTAGGCATCGATCCCAAGCGCGCCAAGAGCTATCCGCATGAGCTCTCGGGCGGTATGAAGCAGCGTGTGGTAATAGCAATGGCTCTAGCGCTAAGACCGCCCCTAGTAATTGCGGACGAGCCGACCACGGCCCTCGACGTCGTCGTCCAAGCACAGATCATGAACCTGCTCAAGAGATTACAGCGTGAACATCAGATGTCGATCATTCTGATCACCCATGACCTCAGCCTCATTGCGGAAATGGCCGAGAAAGTAGCGATCATGTATGCTGGTAAAATAGTCGAGTACGGTACTGCGGAGCAAATATTCCTTAATCCGCAACACCCGTACACTAGAGGATTACTAGCTAGTATCCCGAGGCTAACAGGCGATATACACAAGCTGGAATTCATACCCGGTGTACCGCCAGACCTATCGAACCCACCGCCTGGATGTCGTTTTGCCCCGAGATGTAAGTTCAAGTTTGAGCCCTGTGATAAAGAAGAGCCACCCGTGATCGAGGTGGAGCCCGGTCATTATGTATCTTGTTGGCTCCACGCAAAGAAATAAAGGGTGACCGTGTATGCCCAACATATACGTCCCCAAGCCGGATAATGACACCGTCCTATACGTTAAAGACCTGCGTACATGGTTCCCTGTAAGGAGAAGCTTCATCGACGTCATTAGGAGGCGTCCCCCCCTCTATGTCCACGCTGTTGATGGCGTATCCTTCGACATAAAAGAAGGCGAAACCTTTGGTCTAGCTGGAGAATCCGGATGTGGTAAAACCACAACAGGTAAGACTATCCTCCGCCTAGTAGATCCTGTCGGGGGAATAATTGCTTACAGGCCGCGTGAAAGGCTCTTAAAGGAGTGGGAAGAGATAGGCTATCATCCAAAATTCATCGATCAGTACAAGAGCGTTGACATCTCAAAAATACCTAGCAAGTATCTGAAACCACTACGTAAAGAGATGCAGATGATATTCCAGGACCCATACGGCAGTCTTAACCCGAGATTCACAGTCTACAAGATACTCGAGGAACCACTTGTTATACACGGCATCGGTGAAACCAAGGAGGAAAGATACGATCTAATTGTGCGTGTGCTGGAGCAGGTAAAGCTAACGCCGCCCGAGGAGTTTCTGAACAGGTATCCACACATGCTCTCGGGTGGCCAGAGACAAAGAGTTGGTATAGCCAGAGCATTGCTGCTACAGCCGAGATTCATAGTAGCGGACGAGCCCACCTCGATGTTAGATGTATCAATACGTGCAGAAATACTCGAACTAATGATGGAGTTGAAGGAGAGGTACAAGCTGACCTACGTGTTCATTACGCATGACCTCGCACTAGCTAGATATATCTGTGATAGGATCGCCATAATGTACCTGGGCAGAATAGTCGAAATGGGCAATACTCGTCGCGTTCTGGAGAACCCGTTGCATCCATATACAAAGGCGCTAATATCCGCGATCCCGGAGCCTGACCCGAGATACAGGAAGATCCTTAGAGAGCTCCCGATAAAAGGCGAAGTCCCTAGCCCTATCAATATACCGCCGGGATGTAGGTTCAGGCCTAGATGTGTAACGTATGATAAGACAACCGAAATACAGAGGTATTGTGAGACAGAAGAACCTCCGCTTATAGAAGTTGAGAAAGATCATTACGTGTCTTGCTGGCTATATGGTACACCTGAGGAAGTAAGGGAGCTAACAAAGAAGTAGTCTTCCCTGCCAAGCCTATCTCTCATTTTTGGCAAATACAAATCGTAGAATATTGAGGCATGATTATCTCTTCTTTTGACCATATGGAACCCTGCTTAGTGTATACTGCACTAATAATTTGAACATTAGAGCTAATGATACTAATGCTGCCACCATTCCTGGGATCGCGAGGATTGATAGCTTGTGCTCGCGGCCACTAATGTATATGGTAATATTAACAGTGCAGTCCTGCCCGGTAACTGATCCAATTGTTATGACTGAGTCAAGCGATGATATGGGGTACTCAGCTCCTTTATAGTTATTAATCGTTAGCAATTCGCTCTTGTTATAGACTACATCTGTCATCAGGATCTTTGCTGTGCCGTGCGAAGTCGGTGAAAACTTGATATATGAGGTATTATCAATGATCAGAGAGGTGTCCGTTATGTTTGTTAATTGATAGACTGTATACATTTTACCAGGTGATAAATGAAAGTTTTCAAGAGTAACGATCTTTGTGTAATTGAATGATACCATTGACGCAAAACTTAGTCCTAATGCAAGCATCATAAATAGGAACATGAGTATCGCGTGCTTTATTAGCCTTTTTCTCTCGTCATCAATGATTTTTGTCTTTTTTGATCCTGGCATGGCCTTTTTCGCACCATTGCATATAATCTATATCTAATTTAGGAATAACGAGCTTAAAGGTTAACAAATCTTTTATTTTCAATTCTCAGGTGTAAGACTATTAATGGTTAGGTTGTTTATTCAGTGGTGACTGTTTTGCCAACAAGGAAAGAACAATTGAAGAAAGAGTATAGGAAAACGATCATTTTACTTACGCTACTCGTTATTGCTTTATTTTCGATCCCAATCGTTTACATAGTAAACCCTGAATATAATACTCATATCAGGGTCGAACTAAAAACAAGGCCTCTCGAGCAGTTCGTGTATGTTCATCTGACAGGAATTGATGTTTTGATGAAACCACCGTTCTTATCTAATGCGACTCCTATAATGCTCAGGGTGATTATTTATCCATACAATTCGACAAAGCCAATATATAATGTGACCCTGGCATTGTTCAAACCTATAGTTGGTTTTAATCCAGCTATCGATCGTGTTCTCACTCTTCCCGTTGAACCTACTACGAGGGGTTACTCGATCAGATTATGGGATAATTTTACGAAAGTCACTGTACCAGTAGCATACGTGTTTTATAATGGTCCTAGATTTCACACTTATCAGGGATCAAGCTTCTATAAAGCCAGTCTCGTTGTTGCCCTAGTGAATAAAGGACTTGTGATCGAGAAAATAGGTGAGCCAAGCCTCGATGTATACTATAATTTGACATATACCGATGACACTAATTATGTGGGCCATATAGCGATCGGGCCCGGAGACAATAATATAACACTACCTAACACTAGAGAATATCTGCGTGTCTTGCTAACAGCTTATCATTTGTTCTTCATATTTGAGTCAAAGCTTTTAGGTAATGAACTAATCATAGATGCTAGGTCGAATTGGGCCTTATTGCTACTGGTCTCGATACTTATATTAATTGGAGTATATCTGTTGTATCGTAGATATCGTAAGTTGTCGCATAGGTTGTAGGATAATAATTGAATACCTGTGCTCATCTGTCTTAATTAATCCCACAATCATAAGCAAGAATATATAGATTCTATATACACAGATATGCAATGGATAAGCTTTTTATAGCCACATGAAAAACACTATAGAGTGGAACCCGATTAGGGGTGTGTAACTTATGAAAAGACTCCTAGGTATAGTTCTACTAGCAGTTATACTCCTAGCATATGGAGCCACTCTCTCATTCGCATTGCAGGCTCAGACAATTCAGCAGAACGAAAAAGGACCTGCTGCTAATGAGTTAATATACTCGGCTCTGCCCACTGATCAGGTGCCCTATGCTATAGGGAAGTCTATCGATGTATATCTATTCGGTCTGCGTCCACAGCAGGCTACACAGTTGCCCGCCGATGTTAAGCTATTGACCCCGCCTAGCGGTATAGTTGATTTTCTACTTAATCCGGCTCCGGTATATACGAAGACCTATAACGGAACATATACTGCTGAGCAGATCGCTAAGATGGAGAACGTACCAGTGGGTGCAATAGTTTACGTTAACCACACTAACGGCAAGACCTATGTCGAGTTCGGTGCTTATCCTGGTAAGGGTATCAATCCGTTCGCATTTAGAAAGGTTAGATTCGCTGTCAACTATTTGATCGATAGAAAGTATATTATTCAGAACATCTACCGTAATTATGCTGCCCCAATGTATACATTCCTATCAATATATGACCCGACCTACACGATAATCGCCGACATTGTAGCAGAGTACCAGTTCACATACAACCCGACATTAGCAGCCAAGATGATAAGCCAGGCACTAACAGCGGCTGGCGCAAAGCTAGTCAACGGTAAGTGGTACTATGACGGCAAACCTATAGTCATAAAGTTCGTCATCAGAACCGAGGACGAGAGAAAGGAGATTGGTGACATGCTAGCTAACGCATTAGTAGCGGTCGGCTTTACTGTGGATAGAATGTACATGACCTTTGGTCAGGCAATCAGGACAGTATACTTCACCAACCCTGCAGACCTCAAGTGGCAGATCTACACCGAAGGATGGGGCAAGGGCGGTATGGACAAGTGGGACTCAGTGACAATCTGTCAGTTCGGCGCACCATGGTTCGGATGGCTACCAGGTCTACAGAACCCTGCATGGTGGAACTACCATAACAAAACAATCGATGAATTAACCAAGAAGATATTCAATGGCCAGTTCACCAGCAAGCAGGAGTACATCTGGCTATACAGGAACGCGACCATCCTTATAATTCATGACTCAGTACGTGTATGGGTGGCAACCAGATTAGAGCTACAGCCATACGCAAGCTATGTGACCGGAATAACCGATGACCTAGGAAGTGGTCTAAGAAGTCCATTCAACCTACGTACCATGGACACACCCAATGGAGTAGTACGTATAGGGCATCTACACGTATGGACGCCTAGCAGCATTTGGAACGACTGGGGCGGCTTCCAAGACGTATACAGTGTGGACATAATGAGAGCGACCACCGACCCATCAGACTGGAGGAACCCATTCAACGGCGAGCCAATACCGTTCAGAGTATCATGGACAGTCCAGACAGCAGGGCCCAAAGGCTCAATAACCGTGCCCAGCGATGCAGTGATCTGGGACGCCAATAAGGAGAAGTGGGTACCAGTCGGTAGTGGTGTGACCGCCAAGAGCAAGGTAACCTTTGACTTCAGCAAGCTACTAGGTAGCAAGTGGCATGACGGCACCACGATAACCTGGGCCGACATAGTCGGCTACCTAGCACTGTTGTTCGACATAGCATACAACCCGACAAAGAGCAGCCTTGAGAGCAGCATATCAGGCCCGCTAAAGTTCAGCCTACAGCCGATCAAGGGCTACGTATTCCACTGGGACACTGGCAAGGTAGACGTATACCTAGACTACTGGCACTTTGACCCCAACTACATTGCTGACTACGCTATCTTCAGTCCATCCGTACCGATCGAGCTTGACATACTAGAGTTCTATCTCGCATTCGACCTCAAGACTTATGCCCTAAGCAGTGATAGAAGCGAAGCACAGGGTATACCGGTAATTGACCTGGTAGTTCCTTCGGTAGTGCAGGATGTCAAGAAAGTTGCTGAGGAACTCATCGCTAAAGGTGCAATACCGTCAGACTACAAGAGCATATTTGACGTAAACGGTAAAGTGCTAATGACTGACCAGGAGTTTGTACAGAGGCTCAAGAACCTAGTAAACTGGATCAATGAACACGGCAACGCTTGGGTGAGCGACGGACCATTCTACCTAGACAACTTCAACAAGGACGCACAAACAGCAACCCTAAAGGCCTTCAGAGACCCAACATACCCGTTCACTCCAAGCACCTGGTACTTCGGCACACCAGTATTCACTAAGATACTAAGCATTAACCCGAGGCCGATCATCGTCGGCGAGCCCTACGTGACCTTCGTATCGGTAACCGGGCAGGGAACACTTCATGCTAAGTACCTATTGATCGACACTACAACCAACAAGGTCATCTATACAGGCGATGCAATACCATCCGGCGCAGGCCAGTTCAAGATCGAGATACCGGCCGACATCACTAAGACCCTACAGCCATACTATACCTACGAGCTACTGGTCATCGCGTACAGTGACCAGGTAGCATTGCCTGCGGTCTCATCAATACAGGTGACATCACTGCCAGCCACGCAGAAACAGCTATCACAGATGCAGGAGCAGATAGGTAACCTACAGACACAGCTAACCAACTTACAGAGCCAGATGCAGAAACAGATAGCAGAACTAAGAACACAGCTAGCACAGCAGCTAGGTGCACAGGTGTCACAGGCATTCAACCAGCTATCAGCATCAATGCAGAACTTCACAGCCACAATGCAGCAGTCTATCTCAAAGCTCGCCGCGACACTATCTCAATCACTCGGACAGGTCAACAACAAGATATCGGCACTGGAAGGAACAATATCATCACTACAGGCAAGCATTAATAGCCTCAAGTCAACAACAGAGTCAACATCATCAGACGTCAGCAGCCTCAAGGGAACAGTTGGAACACTGCAGATACTCAGCATTATAATATTAATACTAGTGATCATAAGCATAATCGTGGCCTTTGTCAAGAAACACTAAAACACCTAACCTTTTTTCTCAAACACTTTTCTTTAGCTCAATACTTTATACAATATTTGATTCTTTGTTCAGCAACTCCCACTGGAAATCTGATAAGTTTTTATATTAAAAATAGAATTGAATAAGCATTGGATATTGTCTCTTTCAATGTCAGCAAGAAATTAATCCATTGGAAAACCTACACTATACATGGCCCTGGAGGTGCAGTAGAGCTTGGCAGGCGTGGGCGTTATACTTGCTAGAAGAGCAGTAGCACTCACTGTTGCGCTTATTATCATCGTTTTCCTTACAGGAATAATCATGGAGGCAACCGGTTATGCTGAAGCAGTATGGAAAGCAATTATCAACGCTAAGGTGGACGCATATACGAAATCTCTAATGCTAAAGGCTCGTGGAGGCATGTATTGTCAGCCTCTAGGTGAGGAAATATCCGCTAGTACAACCAATTTCGAAGCGATCAATAGTTCTTCGTACAAAACAGCTATAACTGTTGATCTCTCATCACCATCGCTTAATTATAAAACCATACATAACCCGCCCGGTCTACCAGAGATCACTCTGATAAACTTGACTGTATACAAAGTAAACAACAAGTTCTACGCACCTAAGATACTCGTTATCGCTGTTAGACCCGATGGCTTAAAAGTACCAGTATATGAAGGCTCTCCAACAATTTCTAATGCAACTCAAGTAAATGGTAGATTAGTGTCGATAACCCCGATCAAACTTAAGATAAGTAGTTCCTATGTAGCAGAACAGCTCACAAAGATATTGTCAGCCAGATATCCCGGCATAAACGTGACAGCAAGCCAGGCGGCAACATACCTTTATGGCGAGCCCTATAAGAACGGTACTAGCATATCGTTAAAACCATTAGTTGGCAAATATGATTTTGTTGTAAACTTTATCTATCCAGCGAACATTACTGTCAATAAGCCGGTCGACGAGGTAGCCATAAGAATACCCCCGCCTCAGAACTGTATAATGATCTCGCAACTCATATCACAATATCGTGCAAAACTCGAAGAACTATATGGACTCAATAAGCCATGGTACGACAGAGTACTACCACTAGTATGGAGAACACTCACCTTCAACCTAGGCGAGACAAAACAGCCCACAGTAACTGGTGTTGCTGGTCTTCCAGCTCCAGCACCAGTGTCAGCTGTAATACTAGCCTGTCTCCCGAGAACAATAGTGATGCTTACAATTGCAGAAATAATATGTTTCGCAATAGCAATACCTCTTGCGCCGAAAATAGCGTATCACTATGGCACGCTTCTCGATAGATTAGTGGTTAGCTACGCCGCATTGTTCAACGCCATACCAGTGTGGTGGCTAGGTATGGTATTCATATTGTTGTTTGCCTATATGATACCAATATTCCCGCCTCAAGCAATGCCGATAATCGATCACATTAATCACTTCCTCCAGAATCCACCATATCACCTAGCAATGATCATATACTACGCGGCACTACCGATTATCACTATCGTAATAACATTCCTAGGCTCATGGCTATACAGCGTAAGAGCAGTAGTACTAAGAATTGTCCGTGAAGACTACGTAATGGTAGCTAAAGCAAAGGGACTGCCCGAGCGCGACATTATCAAGAAATACATTGTAAGAGTAGCTGCACCACCAATAGTGACATACGTAATACTAGCTCTAGCAGGCTCCCTGGGAGGAATGATAATTACAGAGTCTGTCTTCAACTATCCGGGAATGGGTTCACTGTACTATGCAGCAATACAGGCTGGTGATGTACCAACAATACTTGGTTTAACCTATGTCCTAACCCTAGTCTATATTATCGCTAGGTTCGTCCTCGAAGTACTATATATATACTTAGACCCGAGGGTGAGGTACTAATGAGCAAGAAGTCCGGTATGGAAAAAGTATCAAAGAGGCTCGGGCTCACCGCTCTCAAAGAAGGGTTCAGGGAAGTATGGAGGTACGGTACGGGTAAAATAGGGATCGTGATGCTCGTCGTACTAGTATCAATCGCCATCTCAGCAGTAATTGTTCTACCTCCTAACTTTCCCGCCTTATGGAATGACATTAAAGCCTGGCAGGAGAACCCTAAGCTAGTACCCCCTTCCTGGGTAGCCTACCTAGGTGTTCCCGCAGTACAGCAGTTCGAGCAAACTATCCCAGGCTCCCAATACGCGGTTAATATGACGACAACACAATACTATACAGTACCGGTGCTGTACTATACGTTGAACTATAATTTGAACAAGAAAGTATTCCCAACGGGATTACTGTTTGAGATACAGAAGATCAAGTTGCTGGATAGATATAGGGCATACAATATTACGAGCGGCGAAAGATACAAGGTACCGACAATAATTATTACCATAACGCGTCCTGACGGTATAAAAATGGTGCTCTACGATGGGGCACCATCAATACTCTATGAGAAAAACATAGCGGGGGAAGCATACATCTATGTAGATCATCCATTATACATATCACCGACAAATGTGATCAATGCCGACGAGGTCCAGAAGGCGTTCCAGAAACTTTACAATGTCACCGTAAATCTTGCGGCAGGAATGGGCAATGTGTATAAACTATCAAACGTGGTATTTGGCAAACCAGTTGCTAGGACGGGAGCTGCCAGCAACGTTACATTTGTACCACTCGAAGGAACATATGCTGTATCAATATACTTTGTAACACTGCCGAACTTCCCCGTTGCACTAGCGACACCACCTGCGGGTAGTATTAAGGTGGTCATAAAGGGATCAGTATATGGTGTCATGGGCACAGACACGTATGGTAGAGACTTAGCGCTGGGACTTTACTTCGGATTCCCGGTAGCGCTATCGATAGGTCTTGTAGTAGCGTTCCTCGACACTGTGATCGGTGTGATTGTTGGTGCGATCAGTGGCTACTATGGTGGCCTAGTTGATGAGTTCATACAGAGGACTGTTGACGTGATGGGTAACATACCGTTACTACCTATACTAATAATCATCGGTGAGATCGCTAGACAGCTCTACCCGAATAACCCCGTGCTCGTTATCTGGATAATACTGTTGACGATAGTTATATTCTCGTGGGGAGGTCTAACGATCGTAATCAGGTCAATGACATTATCAATTAAAGGAGAACAATATGTTGAAGCTGCTAAATGTCTTGGTGCGAGCAACAAACGCATCATATTCTTACATATTATACCACAGGTGATACCCTATGCTGTGGCAAGCATGGTGTTCTCAGTGCCAGCAGCAATACTGACAGTTGCTGGGCTAGCCGTGCTAGGCATAATTAAGAACATGCCCTCATGGGGTACAATACTCGCGGATGCGAGGGCGAACGCCGCGATCACTGACTGGTGGTGGATAATACCGCCAGGTATACTCATAGCTATAACAAGCCTAACATTCGTACTAATAGGAATGGCTCTAGAGAGAATAGTGGAGCCAAGGCTGAGAACAAGGTGAAGATAAACATCTTTATTTTAGCCTTATAATTAAACATAGAAGCGATTTTTTACTAACACAATAATATCCTAAGACTTGAATCAAGGGTGAAGCCGTTTTGCGTCCGGAGACAAGCGTAGGTATAATCGGCTGGGGATCATATATTCCCCGCTGGCGCTTACCATTATCAGAGATCGCAAAACTATGGGGATTCGCCCCAGAAACACCACGAGGCCTAAACGTGGTTGAAAAGGCTGTGGCAGGGAGAGACGAAGACGCTGTAACCATGGGCTGGGAAGCAGCTCGCAATGCCCTTCTAAGAGCAGGTATAGATCCGAAGGAGATAGGAGCTGTATGGTTTGGAACAGAATCCAAGCCATACGCAGTAAAGCCTTCAGCCACAATCATTGCCGAAGCCCTAGGAATAACACCAGATACAATGGCTACAGACCTCGAATTTGCCTGTAGAGCAGGGAGCGAGGCATTGAGAATAAGCATAGGAGCTGTTGCATCCGGCCTAGTTAAATATGCTCTTGTTATTGGTAGCGATACAGCCCAAGCCAATCCGGGCGATATACTCGAGTTCACAGCCTCATCAGCGGCTACAGCGCTCGTAACAGGTCCTGCGAGAGAAGCAGCGGCGGTTTTCGAGGCAAGCTACACCTATGTCACTGATACTCCGGACTTCTGGCGCAGAGCGCATCAGCCTTACCCGTTACACGGCGAAGGATTTACTGGCGAACCAGCATACTTCCACCATATAGTAAACGCCGTTAAAGGCCTCTTAGAACAGACAGGCCTCAAAGTCGATGATTTCGACTACGCAGTCTTTCACCAGCCAAACGGTAAATTCCCATTGGCCGTAGCAAAGAGGCTGGGATTCCCCAAAGAGAAGGTACTGCCAGGCCTAGTCACACCATACATTGGTAATAGTTACAACTCATCAGCACTAATAGGCCTATCAAGAATCCTAGACATAGCGAAGCCTGGACAAAGAATATTGCTAGCACCATTCGGAAGCGGGGCAGGTAGTGATGCATACAGTATTGTAGTGACAGATAAAATCCTTGAGAAACAAGGCAAGGCACCGAAAGTCGATGATTATATCAATAGAAAATATTTGATCGATTATGCAACTTATGCAAAATTCAGAGGAATAATCACACGTATAAGGTGAAAGCCCATGAGATTCTCAATTCCAAGGTACTGGAGGGAAAGACACAGCCACTACAGACTATACGCAAAGAAATGCTCTAAGTGCGGCCGTGTAAACTATCCACCATCAAACATCTGCAGATACTGTGGCTCAACAGAGCTCGAAGACTACTATCTTGACCGTGAGAAAGCCAAGATAATCTCCTGGACAATAATCTACCCAGCCCCGGAGGGCTTCGAAGAGCAGAGACCAAGGATCATAGCTCTACTAGAAACCCTGGAGACAAAAACCCACATAATAGCGCCACTCACAGATATACTCCCGGAGGAGATAAAGGAAGAACTAATAGTAGAACCTGTCCTTAGAAGGATAAAAGAAGATAGAGAAGCCGGACTAATACACTATGCTACAGCTTATAGACCGGTGATAGGATCAATTGGGACAAATAAGCAATGAGGATATCAAGAAAATATTCGAGGAAATAGGAGAATCCGATGAGATACTAAAAGAACTGGAGAAGAAACTCGATAATGAAAACCTAGCCGCGCTGATAAGGAGAAAGTTTTTTGAGAAAAAACTCGGTATATCACTTTCCGCAACAGGCTCTTCTATACTGGATTTCGTCGATACAGAGGGAAGAATATCTTACAGGCCTATCGGTGCAATACAAATACCGGTAACAATAATCGGTCCCATTGATGTTGAGGGAGAGGAGATACGGGGCCCCAAATACATCCCATTATCATCAATATATCCTGCACTCATGGAAACAATGGATCTAGGAGTATCGATTAGCCGTAACACGGAAATAGTTGTAAAAACCGAGAAGTGCTGGATACGCCTATTCAACATAAGTAAGCAAGAGAAATGCTCACAAATAGAATCAGTGATCAAGACTGAGAATAAGAAACTTCACATTCTCTGCTATGGAAGAGAATCAGGAGGACTTGTAGAAACAATACTCATCGGAGAAGCTGCTCCCTGCCAAACAATCAAGTCCATGATCACCGATGGAGAGATTGAGGAGCTGGTAAAAATGATTGGACCAACAAAGATCCCTATACTTGCCCCATACACTACATTGGACTATAAGC
>JALWQP010000082.1:4897-5235 GCA_027083045.1 Desulfurococcales archaeon | reverse complement strand
GTGTAGCTGTTAAAATGGATAAGCAGGGAAAAGTAAGGATCAGGATATTGGTTGAGAACGGCATGGAGGACAATGTAGTAAACAAGGCCCTTGAAATTCTTAGAGCCAAGGGCCTCAGGATCCTCGCGGCAAGGATCATGGAGCCGAGTCTGGAGGATGTATTTATCAAGCTGACAAGCGGTGCTAGATCTTGAACGAGCTAAGATACGCTATGATGATAGTGAAGGCAGAGTTTTACGCGTATATGTGCTGGCTGAAGAACAACAAGTTATTCGCATTTATGACTCTCGCTTGGCCATATCTCATGGCGGCTTTCATACTTGGGCTAGGTACGGCTG
>JALWQP010000082.1:0-4887 GCA_027083045.1 Desulfurococcales archaeon | reverse complement strand
GTACGGCTCTAGGGAGTCTCTCTGTTTTTGCATCCAAGGTGGGTGTAGGAGACCCGATATTCTACATTGTGTTGGCGAGCGGGGTACTTGTCTCGAGCATCAACGTGGTAGATTATTCTGCGTGGACACTACTCGATCTGAAGTGGCTGGGAGTGCTTCCATATATCATGGCTTCGCCTCCAGGCCTTAGGCGTGTAACAATGTATGGCTTGATTATACCTGCAGTGATAAGTAGTGCGATAAGCCTGACGGCTGTTGCACCCGTCGCTATATTCACTGAAGGACCACTAGGACTCGTCAAGGTTATCATGGTTCTTGGCCTAGTTTATCTAGCTACGATACCTCTAATCGGGATAGCAGTGATCGCGGGGAGCCTCTCGCTGATATTCAAGGAGGAGAGCTTCGTGTCTTTTCTGAGCCCACTAATGCTACTTGTCAGCGGCGTTTACTACCCCATAACATTCCTCCCCAAGATGCTCCAGGTTCTCTCCTACATAGTGCCCGTAACATATGTCGTGGAGGCAGCGAAGATATTATCAATCTACGGGGTACCGCCGTTTGACAAGCTCTTCTGGATAATAGGGATACTCGTCGCAATGAGCATATTGTACAATCTAATAGCATATCCCGGCCTAAGGAGCGTGGAGAAGAATGTCAGGAAGCACGGCATATCTACGTAAAGCCTTAGCGATCGTGTGGCTTCACCTTGTGAGGCTGCACAGGTACAAGCTGGGATTCATGAATATGATACTTACCGACATGATATGGTATATCCTGTTGACCTTGGGTGCCCTCGCTTTTTCCCCGGCCGGCTCTCATAGCGTGACAGCAGTCATTATCTTCTGGGGAATAGTGATGTGGAGCATCATGAACAACACCATATGGCTTATCGTGGGCTGGGTGAGATTTGTTCTTGCGTGGCGTATATTCGAGGATCACATTCTCCACAATACGAACCCTATATTCCTGATAAGCGGGAGAATAATTACATCAACAATAGTTACAGCGATGGCTGTACCTGTGATCGCTATAGCCTTCTACTTCTTAACCGGAGCACCAATTATTTTTGTAAAGAACATAGGGCTCATGGCATTAGGCATAGTACTCCTAATTATCTATGCAGCCCTCTACAGCATGATGCTCGTATGCTTGTCTCTCAGACTAAGAATACCTGGTGCAATGCTGGATATCACAAACATCGCGATGTTCGTGATAGGAGGCCTCGGGGTCCCCCTAGCATGGATGGCGCCTATCATCAGGAATGTAGCGTTCTTCATACCATACACTTACGCAGCAGAAATCGCAAGAGCCGGGATAGCTGGTATACAGCCATATTTCGGTCTCACGGATACACTATCTATCGGTGGAATATACATGGCGATAATGCTCCTTATAACATTAGCAGTTATAAAATATAGTATAGGCTATATCAGGAAGCACGGCGTCAAAGGAGTCGGCATGATGTAGCGATAATTAGATGGTGGCCTACGCTATTTATTCTCATTTAGGGCTATTAAGGTTCTAGAAAACAAACGTAACACCATGATAACTGGTGCTAGGATTGAGGCCTAGACTTCTAATAGACTGGCTGGGAATGCTGAGGATAGGCAACGCTGTAGTGATAGGGTTTGCAGCCATAACTGGGTACGTGGTAAGCGGTGGGCACCATGTTTGGGAAGCCCTACTCCTAGCGCTATCAGCCACACTGATCGGATGTTACGGGAACGTCATAAATGACATACTCGATATAGAGATAGATAAAATCAATAAGCCGTGGAGGCCGCTCCCATCCGGACGGATAAGCCTCTCCTCAGCGAAAACCGGTGCAGCCTTACTTCTCATAGCAGGCATAGCTTTATCACTAGTCCTACCACCGGCTTGCACGGTCATAGCAGTCATTGCATCATTCCTCCTCTACGCCTACTCATGGAGGGTCAAGAAGACAGGATTCCCGGGGAACTTGGTTATAGCCCTTCTATCATTCATGGTCGTTGTATACGGTGGTCTCGCTGGCCCTGACCCTGCTAGATCACTTGTTCCCGGCTTATATGCCTTCCTCATAATACTCGGTAGAGAAATATACAAGGGTGTGGAGGACGTTGAAGGTGATCGGCGCCACGGGGTTAAGACCATAGCAGTTAGCCTCGGCGTAAAACCAGCTGTGATCGTAGGGACAATACTATTGTTCACAGTTGTAGCCATCAGCCCGTTTCCCTATTTCTACATGGGGATGAGCATAGCATATCTGTTGTCAGCATCCATTGGCGTGGATCTACCTATTATAATCGCTTCTATAAAGATCATAAAGAACCCAGTCAAACACGCTTGGACATCAACCCGTATCCTTAAGATCCCTTTGTTCATGGGTCTTCTCGCTTTCTTCCTTGGCTCATTACTTTACCTCTGAACCCCGGCTGCCCACCCTTTTAATTCTTGTCTTCAACGAATACTATCAATAATGATGACCATGAGCGCGGCTTCGCGCCGTCAGTGTAGAGTATTAGGAACCATAAACCTACCCGTTCAAAAGGAGGGTGATGAAATTATCATGAGACGCTGGCCCAGTAGAAATACTGCATAAAGATATCTAATACTCTTAGGGGGTGTAAAAGGAACACTATGACAGAGAAAGTTATAAGCTTAAGGCTTCTGCCCATATAATTGAAAGGTCCCGGTGGAAATGCTTTGCCCGTGAAAAAAGATGTGTTGAAGGAAATAAGGCGGAAATCAATACATGTGGTCCCCGGGTTCTTCGCAGTACCCTTTATTGAATGGCTGGGCAAACCATATGCATTAGCTGTTAGCGTCTTTTTCTTCGCATTATATGCTCTAAATGAATACGTTTTGAGAACAGGTAAGAAATGGAGCGTACCAATAGCTGGCCAAACCTACAAGATCATGGCTAGAAAAGAAGAACTTGAAAAGAAAACCTTCATTGGCACCGTTTATTTCTGGGGGCTAACAATATTGATCATAGCCTTTTTACCCCCAGCTCAGGCTGCGGCCGCAGTTATGATATCGAGTTTCGGGGACGCCGCAGCAGCGATCATAGGTAAGGCTATCGGTGGTCCCCGTATACCGTATAATAAGAGAAAAACCGTGGCGGGATCGATCGCTATGTTTCTAGTGTCAGTAGCTAGCTGTCTAGCTGCTGGAGTACAGCTCTATCCGGGCCTGTTTGTGTCGGGTATCTCCACGATCGCGGAATCATTGACGAGAATATCTGTTAATGATGAAATAACAGTACCAGTAATCGCAGGTGTTTCATTATTCATAATAGGGTTATCTCCATGAGAATAGGAATAAGAAAAACAATTCTGGTGTACAAATGATATCTTAGAACTATTTCTTCTCATCTACTTCTACTAGTTTCTTTTCAACAACTTCTTTGATCTCCTTGAGCGCTTCATTTTCGTCCTCGCCTTCTATGATTATTGTGATAACGTCCCCTTGATCGACGCCCAACGACAATACTTGAAGAATGTTCTTAGCATCGGCCTTTTTGCCGTCCTTTTCTAAAATTATTTTTGACTTATATTTTCGGCATGCCTTTACGAATACAACTGCTGGTCTTGCATGAAGACCGGATTTGTTCATGATCTTCAGTTGAGTTTTTATAGTCATATACATCTCCTTTAAATCCTTATTTTAACATTTTTTGAAAATTACGGCGCAATATTATTATTTTATTAACGTTGATTATTTAAATATAAATGGGAATTAGGTGGGTATTATGCCCTCATGGGATCGTAGAAAACTCCTAATGCTCGGTGTAAATGTAGCAATCATTATCGGGCTTCTATTAATGAAGACGGTCTTCGCAACGAGTATTGGGACAATATTCCCTACCGCGACGACCGGCGCAGCAATAACAGTGCCACAACTAGTAGCAATTATTATTCTACTCCTCTTCATAGTCTATACCTTCCTAGGATTCAACCCATTTGGCCTGACAGAGCCATTGGTGATCGGTACCATTGTGGGGTTCATACTAGGGATACCAGATGTTGGCATCGTACTAGCTGCTATGCTAGAGCTAGTCTACCTAGGAATATTCCCTATTGGAGGTGCCGCTGCACCTAACGCTGTAGTGGCCACGATCACCGCAGTTATGTTCGCCAAGATATTGGGCATAACCAGCGTAAGTACAAAAGAACTATCAAGCCTTGTAGCTATCGCAGTACCTGTCGGTCTATTAACAATGTACATCGAGATAGTATTGGCTAGAATGGGCTGTGTATTTTACTCACACTGGGCAGACCGAGAAATAGATAAGGGCAACATTGGACGAATCGGCGTTATAGCCGCCATAGGTACGTTCCAGTGGTTTATTGCTTATCTAATACCAGTTCTGGCAATGGCGGCACTGGGTATGAACCAAGCAGCCGTAGAGCAAATAAGATCATTTGTAACAAATTCCACAGTCAAAACAGTATTATCTGCCTTGGGTGTAGCTGGTGCTCTAATGCCAGCGATCGGTCTAGCGTGGCTATTGAAGCTAACATATACGAAGGAGATGCTACCATGGTTCATACTCGGATACGTCTTTGTTGCCTATCTTAAGCTACCAATTCTAGGCATAGCGCTCTTCATTGGAGGCTTAATATTCCTGGTATGGAGGAAAGAGCTTTGGGAGCTCTTCACTACTACTGGTGCAGAAACACAGGCTGCTGAGAGGCCGAAGATCCTCACAAAGAACGACCTAGTTAAAGCATTCTTGAAGACGGCATTCGCGAGCCAATGGGCATGGAACTATGAGAGAATGCAAGGTACAGCTTATGCGTTCATAATGACCCATATTGAGAAGAAGCTGAGGAAAGACGTTGAAGAGTTAAAGAGCTGGATGAAGCTGCACAATGAATTCTTCAATACTAACCCTATCATGAT
>JALWQP010000081.1 GCA_027083045.1 Desulfurococcales archaeon | reverse complement strand
GCCTACGGCCCGCGGGCATTTAGAGATATGGGTTACGGGATTTTATAAAGAATTTCATGGAGCCAGGGCTAGTACTAGTATTAGAAGTGTCAGTATGTTGATGGCGTGTGAGGCTGTTTTGTTCTTTATCATCTCGTACACTATTCTGCCTCCGTCGGTAATGAATAGGGGCGCGATATTGATTATTCCCAAGCTCATGTTGACCAGGTATATCCACTGTGTTAGTCCGACTATGAATTCAGCCATATTAATGCCCACTGATTTGATGAGCCATAGACTTGGAGAAGCTTGAAGATATACACCAAGTAGATGCGCAGATGCTGGTTTTAGAAATGATATATTAACTAAGCTATTGTTTTGTGGAATATATACCGTCAGTATAAGACGTGTCGTTCTATTAAGACCTAAGTATGAGTGTAAAGCCTGGAGTGTTGCTTGGGTCCCATTGATTTTTAGGATAATGTATCCAGGCTTCAATCCCACGTGTTCGGCTAGACTATTCTCTACAACATCAGTTATAATATAACCGTAGGGCGAAATAATGGGGATAAGCAAAACCATGAAGAGCAGTGCCAATGCTATATTGCTTGCAGGCCCTGCCGACAAGGTGAGTACTCGCGCTTTTTTCGAGGCCTTAGGAAAAATTTCTTCGTCTATCTCGGTAAATGCTATCGGTACAAACAATATTACGGCGAATCCTAATCCCTTAACAGGAATGCCATGGCTTCTGGCGACATAGGCATGGGCAAACTCGTGAACTGCCGCCGCTATAACAACTGCGATTGTGAAGTATAGGAGAAAAACTCCTGTAATGTTTATTCCAGGTATCAATAGTTGTACCATAACCCCTGTTTTTAGCACACCCAGTTTGGAGATTAGCGACATAATCATTGCTGAATAAAACATGTATATACCGATTAGCGCTAATGGTATGGACATGTATGATATCTTACTGATAAGGGGAGATGGCTTAACATCATATTGCTTCTTATAAATAAGCACAACTCCATAGTATAGTTTTATCCCTCTTGAAACAAACCATTCTTTCCTAGAGATATACATGACATTTACTAAAGCCCAAAAACTAATGAGAGTTAACACGAAGCTATAGATATTATCAATATCCATACCACGCACCCAAATACCTATCTATCAACTTTAATCTACTAAGCAAGAAGGACATTAATTAATAGATGGGAAAAGGAATTGCCTCGAACAAAAATAAAGAAAACACCAGAATATATTGAAGTAATCTACGATGACAAGCACTGGGAGATACTAGCTACGCTGAGGAAGAAAGCAATCGATATTCTTAAGGGCCTCGCCCGGTATGGGATCGATGCTATAGTTCACGGTAGTCTTGCAAGAGGCGATGTGCATAGTAAAAGCGACATCGATATATTCATACCGTATACCCTGCCTAGCTACAAGGTAGAATTAGCAATAGAATCTATGGGACTACAACCCGTGAACAGATACATAGTGGTAGCAACCCCATCTAGCACGCCTAAAGCTTATATTGCGCTAGACCCCAACGATAGGATTATGCTCAGCTTTCCATTAGCTAAACTAAGCCCCAGAGAGTATGAGTTCTATATTTTTGGCGGACTCCTAGATCTTAAGGGTCTTATCGAGAATAAGAGAGTGCCCGGCGTAGATAAAAGACTGGTGTTTATTGAGCCTACTAGCAGAGGGCATCGAGAATCACCTGTCATAGGTAATGAAAACATTGTTGCTAAAAAAATAGGTATAAGTGTTGAGACTGTGCTGGAGCGTGTTTACGTGCTTAGCAGAAGAGACAAGATAGGAAGAACCGGTGTCTTCATAAAATATTATTTGGGCAGCGATGAGAGCTTCGAGGAAGCGCTTAATAAGATAGCCAAACAGTACCCGCATATCCGCAGAAAACTCTATGGGAGCGGTTTGTTCTAAAACTAACTAATCGGAAATCTTAAGATTGCAATAATATCTCCAAGGCCCTCAAGCTCATAATAGATAGATGATTCCCTTGGAACAACGACTATTTCGGCCCTTCTCCTATACGCTTCTTCTAGGATTTTATCTATACGTCTCCGCTCATGTTCATCGTAAGTCCGTAATAGTTCCTCTGAAACGACTAATTTATCAACAGCGTTTAGCATGACGGCACGTTCAACATCACCGATCCCATAGGCAATCATCTTATCATTAGTCATCAATAACTTTCTAAATTCAGCCAAGACCTCTTGTGCCCTCATAAGGCTGGCTTCTTTCAACGCTTTCTTAACACTATCCCTGTGCATTAGCTCCTTAATGCCTGGCCTACCACCCATAGATACATTATCACTGATTACTATTGTGTTCCCAATCTTTTCTTTAATAATTGATGCCAGCCTCTGTCTTAGCATGCTTGGGCTACCTATTATGACAGAGCGGACACTATATCTAGATACATAGTCTGCAATGATCTTACCGATTTCGTCTAAGAACTTGTTAAGTATCCTGTCAAAATCAGCAGGCTCGTTCTTACCGGGAAGTCTCAGTGCCTCCTCATATAAAGTCTTAACACCTTGCTCGGACATGAGAGCTATGGCGACGTCATCATAATCAATAGCTATCAAAAGGATCCTAGGCCTCCTCTCTAGGGCTTTCTCAAGTCTTCTCAATATATGTGTGGGCCAGCGTTCCTTCTGGATTATTATAGGTTTTCCTGGCTCAACGTTTATTGTATGATGATGCCCCTTAACACCGAACCTTTCTGGGCCTTCAACCACTATTCCACGTATTCTTAGTCTATCAGTAAAAGGCTGAAACTCTAGTGCTTTCACCCTTATAGTCAGAGTCATCGGTATACGTCGACTGCCGCCCCCCTCGACTTTTACGTCTCTGGTAGTCTGTGCTGTAACATGATCGCCTGGCATTATTATGTTGTAGAGTAACCATATATCATCCTGATCCTCGGGTACTAGCTTGACTATTCCTTTCCTTAGATCCTTCTCTAATACCTTCAAAGCCCTCACTCAAGAGGAATTAATAGTTATCTAACTCTATTAATATAGATGAATTATGGGTGTTTACATGATTATAGAATTCTATTTCCTTGACAATACCTACGAGGTTGTCGGTGCGGAACCCCACATAATCATATGGGGTGTAACTCGGGATGGAAAAAGAATTCTACTGCGAGATAAGAGGTTCAGACCGTACTTTTACGCTATCCTAGAGGAAGGCACGAATGTAGAACGAATTATTCGAGAAATAAAATCCTTATCAGATTCACGCTCACCAATAATAGATATCTCCCTTACAGAAAAGAAATATTTTGGAAAGCCTGTGCGGGCTCTCAGAATAACCACTATGATCCCGGAGAGTGTTAGAAGGTATAGAGAAAAGATTAAGAAGATAAAGGGAATTAGGGATGTTGTTGAAGCGGACATAAGGTTTAGCATGAGATATATAATCGATCATGATCTCCGACCTTGCGGGTGGCACAAAGCCGAAGTAATGGAGATCCCTAAGAAGCCTGGGTACCGTGTTGACGAGGAATATGAAATAGTCGGGAATATAGAGCCGCTAAACGATACAACACCGCCTAAAGATCTAAGGTATGTGGCATTTGATATAGAGGTTTATACGAAAAGCGGCACTCCTAAACCTGAAAAAGATCCTGTGATAATAATTGGCGTTAAGGATACTGATAATGGTTTCAAACAATTTTTAGCCGATAGTAAAGATGATCGCGGGGCTATAAATGGTTTTATCGACTATATTAAAACATATGATCCTGACATAATTGTTGGTTATAATAGCAATGGTTTCGATTGGCCATATCTGATCGAGAGAACTAGGAAGATAGGTTTACGCCTAGATGTGTCAAGACGAGTAGGTGTAGTTCCTAGGACGAGTACATATGGACATATATCCGTTCCCGGCCGCTTGAACGTGGATCTGTATGATTATGCTGAAGAAATACCTGAGGTAAAGATTAAGTCTTTGGAGAATGTTGCCGACTATCTAGGTGTTATGAAGAAAAGTGAGAGAATACTAATCGATTATCTGGATATGCCGAAGTACTGGGATGATCCGAAACTCAGACCTCTTCTCCTTAGATACAACAGAGAAGATGTCGAGGCAACTTTTGGCTTAATGGAGAAATTTGTTCCGTTCGGTATGCAATTAGCAAACTTGACAGGATTACCTTTAGACCAAGTTGGAACAGCCAGTGTCGGATTCAGGCTAGAATGGTATCTAATGAGAGAAGCATATAGATACAATGAGCTAGTACCCAATAGGATCGAGAGGCCATACGAGTCTTATCGTGGTGCAGTGGTTCTTAAGCCAGTAAAAGGTATACATGAGAACATCGCGGTGCTCGACTTCTCGAGCATGTATCCCAGTATCATGATAAAATATAATGTTGGCCCGGACACTATAGTCAGAGATGAAGTATGCGATCCCGAAAAACATTACGTGGCACCAGAGGTAGGTCACTGTTTCAGAAAGGAACCTGAAGGATTCTTTAGGAAAGTACTGTCAACGCTTCTGAAGCTTAGGAAATCGATTAAGGAGGAAATGAAGAAGTATCCTCCGGATAGCTATGAGTATAGATTATTGAATGAGAGACAGAAAGCAGTTAAGATTCTCGCTAATGCCACTTATGGCTATATGGGCTGGGTCGGCGCAAGATGGTATTGCAAAGAATGCGCGGAGGCCGTGACGGCATGGGGACGCCAGACTATACGTAATGCTATTAAGATCGCTGAATCGCTCAGCCTTAAAGTAATATATGGAGATACGGATTCACTATTTGTTACATATGACAAGGAGAAAACTGAAGAACTAATAAGGAGAATCAGGGAGGAGCTCGGCCTAGACATTAAGATCGACAAGATCTATAAACGCATATTCTTCACCGAGGCAAAGAAAAGATATGCAGGCTTGTTGACCGATGGAAGAATCGATATAGTTGGCTTTGAAGCAGTCAGGGGCGATTGGGCAGAGATCGCAAAGGAAGTGCAGGAGAAGATCACTGAGATATTGTTGAGGGAGAGAAGCACAGAGAAAGCAATAGAATACGTGAGAAAAATAATTGCTGATCTTAAGCAGGGCAGAGTACCTCTCAACAAACTCATTATCTGGAAAACACTTTCCAAAAAGCTTGAAGAATACAGTGTTGATGCACCACATGTTGTTGCCGCGAAAAAACTAGTGCGGCTAGGTTTAAAGCTTTCGACTGGCGATAAGGTCGGCTATATTATAGTTAAGGGTAGCGGTAAGAT
>JALWQP010000080.1 GCA_027083045.1 Desulfurococcales archaeon | reverse complement strand
AGTCTACACTGACGAGTTTGACCCATACCTTGAAGACCCAGGTATACTTTATGGCGTACTTAAATCACTTTGTCTAAGGAACAAGGTTGATCCAAACAGTATTCTCGATTTGGAGCGGCACGTTGTCCCACCTGGAAGTATATCGGGGAAAGGCCTAGACGGCGAAACAAAGAATCCGCCGGAAAACCCATATGTTATCGCTATGAACATGTCTAGGCGTATGATATCTGACCTTAGGCGGAATGCTGATACACAATCCTTGTTTCTCGTCGAGAACCTTCCATCGATGAGAAGGCCTAAGAAAACATGGGTCGACAGGATCAGAGATATAGTCTTGAGTCTTTCAGGCGAGAAAGCAAGCTTGATACTGGTTATTGATCTCCCAGGCGTGACCGAGGAAGAAGCGGAGATATTTACGGACACTATGAAGGCTATGGTTGGTGAGGCAGGTTATAATCTCGATATTGTTAGAACCATGTGTGTAGCAGATACGATATGCACATCATATGCCGGCTTAACGCCTAGGTATAAGGAGATAAACGAGAAGTGCCGAAGATCTGGAGAAACACTGATGACAGAACCTATGAGACTTGTTAAATCGATGACTTTCGAAGCAGCCATAATATTTACTGATGGCTACTGGGGAGACGAGTACGAGGAAGAGATGCTCAAGGACGCTAGAAGCATACGCGCTAAGTTTAGAAAGCCAGTAAAAAAAGGATTCTTTTTCAAGAGAGTACTACCCCGTTCAGTAGATGCTCTCGTCGTAACGACAGGGCTGGAACCTGGGGGATTGAAGGATGCTGGGTGGGAAATACTGTTTTTCTACGAAGGTATGTATAATGGGCTGAGAGATATATTCATCAAACGCTAATGGATTATATTTCTTTGTTCGACGCATAGTAATATTAATTCATTGCATTCAGACTGTATTACCTAGTAAAGATAACCTACATATGGGTGGAGATCTTGATTAAGGCCGTAACATTTGATGTGTGGAATACCCTCCTAAGACTAGATGTTATGAGGGAACGGATGGCCGAGGGGATAGCCGAGGTGGTGGGTCGAGATCCCCTGGAGATGAGGCTCGTCGTCGAGGAATTAGTACGTGACATAAAGACTAAAAGGCAGAGACTAGAAGTAGCAGATCCTCTGAAGGCCTCTTGGGAAATGCTTGCCGAAAGACTAGAGTGTAGAACTAATGATATTAAGAACGGGGTAGCTCGGGGACTGCTTAGAGTCCTCGAGGACCCGGAGTCCCTCTTGTTCTCGGATACACTGGGTGTTATCAGGTCTCTAAGAGACGAGATGGAGAAACTAGCAGTCATAGGTAATGTTCTCCTGTGGCCTGGAAATTATACTAGAGCGATACTCGAGAGGCTAGGTATAGCTGAGTACATGGACCTAATAGTATTCGCGGACGAGGCGGGGGCTATGAAGCCTGACAGGAGGCTTTTCTTGAACGTTTTAAAAGAACTTGGGGTAGAGCCGTCCGAAGCGGTACATGTTGGTGACGGGATAATAGAGGATCTTGGTGGAGCGCTCTCTTCTGGGATGAAGGCAGCGATAATAAGACCAGGAGCTGGAAGAACCACGGTAATTAAGGAGCTAGGTATAGCGATCATACCAAACATAGGCTTTCTCCCGGAGGCTATCTATATGTTTAATAGATAAAGTGCAACCCTACCTAACAACATATCTAATAACATGGTGCCCAGCGTTATTTTTATATATGGGTGAATAACATGCAACCTCTGATTAAATCCTACAATTTTGGAAAAATCATCGTGGACGATAAGGTATATACACATGATATAATCATACTTCCAGACAAAATAATTGATAATTGGTGGAGAAAAGAAGGCCATTATCTCCAGCTCGACGATCTAAAGGATATAGGGGAGATCATAGCCGATGCGGTCATCATAGGGACTGGATACTATGGATTAATGCGTGTCGACAAGGAAGTGATCGAGTACTTCAGGAAGAAGGGTATGGAGGTATACGTGGCTGAGACGGGGAAAGCTGTCGAGAAATACAATGAACTGGTCAGGAAGGGTAAGAAGGTTATTGGATTATTCCACCTGACCTGCTAGCTTTTCCCTGTCCTTCCTCTCACTACCATATAGTTTAGCGTTTTCGGTAATTGTTCAACACTATATTCTATGTTGATATATCTCCTCACTATCTTAAATCCACACCTCATATAGTAGTCAACGACCTCCGGGTAAGCGTCAAGATAAACTATCTCGAATCCCATCTCTCTAAGTCGCTTCAGAGCTTCGGCAAGTAATTTCCGGCCTATCCCCATGCCCCAGTACTTCTTCTTAACGGCTAAAGTATAGATGCAGCCTGCCCTGACGCCTATTCCTCTAGCCATAAAATCTACGTATCCGACAGGCTCGCCATCCAGTAAGGCTATGAGGGCCTTGATCCTCCCCGACTTATATATCTTCGTCACATCGGCTGGGCTGATCGGTATAAACCACGAGTATACCGAGAAAGCGTCATTGTAAATGCTGGCCACAGCCTCCTCTAATCCGGCCCTGTAGCCGGTTATTTCAATAGCAGATTTTTCGCCGATCCTAACTCTTTTTGGGGCCAACATAATGTAGGTAGAGTAAATATTACGTCCAACACCGAGTATTTCCTGAACGGCGCGATGGAGATAACCGTATTCTGGCCCGGCGAACACTTGCACAATATATGAGTCATTCTCTAAGCCTTTTAGCCTCGTCCATGAGAGCACTGTTTCAAGTGCATTGATGAAGACACCCTTAGGAAGGCGAGGATCAATATAAGGGTTTATTCTAATCCTTCCACTTCTCCACCATACGAATGCGAAGCCAACAGGCCTACCCATAACATATAGCGTTATGAATTTATCTGGCTCGAACCATGAGGCATCAAACCATTGTCTTATCATTTCGTCGCCATACATACTCTCAGCTATCCATGGGAGTTCATGAGATGTTGCCTCGCCATATATTTCTGCCAATAAATCAATCCTCCATGGCCGATTAGTATCTGTCAGCACGATCAAACCATATCACCTCATCATAATTCATAGGCATCATTTCTATGCCTGACAGGACAGCCTCGCCATTACCAATAATACAATAATATAATATCATTACACCATAATTTATTACCCTGAAAAACCATTACCCCGGGGCTCTCTGCTGATATGAGGAAAACTATCAGTATTGACGAGATAATAAGAGATATATATGTGTCACCAAGCAAGCCGGCCATCAAGCTAGCTAGGAAGTATGGGTATCTCCCCTATATGATTGAACGATATATCCGGGTTCTAGGCGTTAGAGAGACTACCAAGCTACTGGAGGCATTCGAGAAACCCCTCGCACCCGTCATAAGGACAAACACAGTGCTTATTGAGCCAGAAAAGCTGGTTGAGAGGCTAGAAAGCCTTGGGTTCAAACTAGAATCTATAACGTGGCTCCCGTACGCGTACAGAGTTGTAAGTGCACCAAGATCACCAAGTATCGGTAGTACACACGAGTATTTGAAGGGGCTATACTACGTCCATAGAGATGCAGCCGCACTTCTTCCACCGGTTCTCTTGATCGACGACGGCTATGAAGGCGATGTTCTTGATATGTGCGCGGCACCGGGTGGTAAAGCTACACATTTAGCCCAGCTAATATATGGGCGGGGAAGGGTTATCGCTAACGATCTGGTCCTCTACAGGATAAAGTCGCTTATAAGCCACGTCATGAGGATGAGGCTAGACAATATCGATGTGACATGGGCAGACGCCCGTAAACTCCCCAGTATTATGAACAGGAGATTTGGTAGAATACTCCTCGATGCTCCATGTAGTGGGGAAGGAACAATAATGTTTGATCCCGGCAGGAAGACCAGGACGACGATTAATGATTTAGCTGTGATCGTTAAGCGTGAAATAGAACTCCTCGATGCAGCCCTAGATATGCTTGACCCTGGCGGCATCCTTGCCTACTCCACCTGTAGTATAGCTCCCGAAGAGAACGAGTATGTGATCTACAGGCTAATGATGATGAGGGACGACTTCGAGATAATTGAGCCAAGCGTCAAATTATTCGAGTGGTCTCCATGGCTCATCAGTTATAAGAATATGGATTATCCGGGCGACTTCGAGAAGTGCCTTAGAATATGGCCCCATAAGCACGGAATGATGGGGTTCACAGTATGCCTGCTGAGGAAGGTCTAACCTAGAGCTCTGAGGAACAAGCCAAGATCGTAGATGTTCTTGTAAATCCTATCCCGCGGATCCCACCGTACGACCCCGATTACTCTATGATCGCTACCATCAATAACAGCTAATGGGTATTTCGTTGGCCCATAGACTTTTTTGACACTTATAGGGAGCAGATCATTACCGTAAAGGAAAGCCCTGACGCCTTTATCCCGGGCTATCACGGCCGCCCTGAACCCGTGCTCCATATATATTTCCTCGTAAAGCACTGGTGATAGATAGGGATAATCATTTATGATAAGCCCTATCCAGCGCCCGCTATAGAGTGTTGTAGCCGGATAAGTATTTCTCCCCTCGTGAATGATGCAGGTTTTACCGAGGCAAGTCACTACGAGGCTATTGCCGATATAGTTACTTGGATCTGCTCTCAATGATTTACGAATATAGTTTTTCAGAATGAAGAGATGCCTCCTCGGTAATCCCTTCGACTCAACGGTTATTCTCGGTTCTACATGTGGTTTTCCATACTTCATGGTTTTTACCTGGTTATTCTTATACATATCTATGTTTTATCCTATATGCGTAGATGTTTACGATCATATATTTCTTATTGACTTTTATATAGATATAAATATAGATTGTATCCCACTATTTCTACCATAATATTTTATAGTTCCCCATGACACTACGATATTACGAAGCAATTAACACTTTATAATCAATAATAAACTCGTTCATGGTGAACAATTTGAGGTTTACCTGGATGTGTAAAGAACCTGAGAACGTGCCGGGCCGTTCTAAGACGAAGATATCCATTATTGGCGCAGGCCCGGCCGGACTAGCTGCTGCGGGCTTCCTTGCCTGTAAGGGCTACAGTGTAACCGTGTATGATAAGCAGCCCCTAGCAGGAGGCCTAATGGTCTTCGCAATACCCAAGATCAGGATAAGGGATGAGACAGTATTTGTCGGTGTCGACGAGCTTCGCGACAAGTTCGGCATAGAGTTTAAGCTCGCCACGAAAGTATTCGCTGACCCGACACCCAGAAAGGACGAAGGAGAAG
>JALWQP010000079.1 GCA_027083045.1 Desulfurococcales archaeon | reverse complement strand
CTGCACACATCCCGCAGTGATAGCGTCTTCGCGTGCGGTTGTCTAGCATTTTCGTATCAACCCCCCCCCATACGGTTGGTGCGGTCAATGCTTATTTTCCCGCGGAACTCGGTGGTTATCAATGGCTTCTGATATGGATAGAGTACAGTGACCACTCCGCTCCTACGCGCAATACTGATTAGCTTAAAGGGTTTGAAAAGCTTCTTAAGACTCATATCTCACACCCGCATCCACCAGGTATTGATACCGTTTGTAGCTTCTCCTTCTTGCCCGTCTTTAGATCAATCACTACTATTCTATCAGTACACGAGAAACACGGATCTATACTGGCGATCGTCAGAGGCGCATCCGCTAGAGGCGCGTCCCGCAACATGACCTTGAGGGCCGGGATGTTCTGGTATGTAGGTGCGCGGACCCTCCAACGATATGGTCTGCCCCGGCCAGTTATTATGACATGTATGTCTTCTCCACGAGGCGCCTCCACGTTGCCTACGCCTATGAGTCCCTCCGGTACCTCTATCTTCTCAGCCATTATTGGTCCGCCTGGTAGTTTGTCTAGTAGCTGATCTATTATGTCCATGGACTCAAAGATTTCTTCAACCCTGACCATTACCCTTGCGAGGTTGTCGCCCTCGGTATAGACCGGGACTCTGAACGATATGTCCCTGTAAGCGCAGTACGGGTAGTCGCGTCTGACATCTCTGTTCAGGCCGGAAGCCCTTGCTACAGGCCCGACCACGCTCAGCTTCCTCGCCTCATCTCTGGGCAGTATCCCTGTACCCCTAGCCCTCCTAACTATCTGGGGGACACTCGTCACAAGGTCTGCCAACTTGGTGAACTCGCTGCGGAGCCATGCGAGTGTGTTCCTTATCGCGGCCATTTTGTCCAGGTTGATGTCCTTCCTCACGCCGCCCACAAGGTTTATGCCATAGGTCTTCCTACTACCCGTGAGGAGCTCGGCTAAAACCATCACTTTCTCACGGATTCTCCAAGAATGCATGAAGCCCGCATCGTAGCCTAGGAGGTGGCAGGCTACTCCAAGCCAGAGCAGATGGCTGTGGAGCCTCTCCACCTCAAGGACAATACTGCGGATATACTGTGCCCTCTCCGGAACCTCTATCTTTGCAGCGTTTTCAACGCTCAACGTATAGGCTACGCTGTGGACGAAGCCACATATGCCGCAAATGCGCTCGGCCAGGAACGGAACCTTCTGGTATGTGAACCTCGGGCTCTCAGCCAGCTTCTCAATGCCGCGGTGTACGTGGAAACCATTGTACTCCACATCTACTACTCTTTCCCCCTCAACGAATAGCTCAAAGTACTCGGGCTCGTGGAGCGCTGGATGATATGGGCCAACAGGTAGCCTCGGGCCTTGGAGGGGCGGCTTATAGGTTATCCTCGGGCTTGGACGTGCAGTGTAGTCGACATCCCTCCTAAGAGGATATAAGCCTTCAGGCCAGTCGTCCGGTAAGACGAATCTATGGAGCTTCCTGTCCTTGAACCTTATCCCAAGGAGATCCCATGCTTCTAGCTCGTACCAGTCCGCCGCGGGCACAATGTCCGCTATGCTTGGGAGCACAGGTGTATATGGGTCTGCATGTGTCTCTATGATGATGTTTATGCCTTTATTGTCCAGACCATACACATAGTATGCTGCAAAAGTATTATTTATCGGGCGCTCATCAACAGCCATCATCGTCCTGAAGTAAGCATCCAACACATCATGTACTATGTGTGAGGCCTCGCGCAAATTGACTGGCTTTACGCGCACTATTATTCCTGCCGACTTCGCATACCTTATGTCCTCGGCTATGCCGCCGAGCTTCTCTCTAATTGTATTTAGTATTTCTTCGGTGCCCATGATGATCACACTCCTGTTAGCCATGCAATCAGCATGGCGATCGTTAATGGAATGTAGATCTTAAGCATAGATCTGGGGGCTATATCGACACGTGTCCTGCCCAACATAATGCTTATCACGGCGAACACAATCCATATTGCGAGGACTACGACTGGATAAATTATTGCAGACACCACTATCCCGACATTCCTTGTTAGAGGCAATAATATCATGTCCGCCAATAACCCGTAGAGTATAGCCCGTTTTAGATAATGACTATACAAGGTTATACCTAGTAGGGGCCCCGAGAACTCTATGAGAACACCACTAGCGAGCTCCGGCTCAGCCTCAGCAATGTCATACGGTATTCTACCTGACCCGATAAAGGCTGAGATAGCTAAGAGGATAAAGATAAGCAAGTATGTCAAACTAGGCCTCGCCCGTATCATTGAATCAAAGCTTGGCGACCCGGTATAGAACATCAAAGCCACGAGACCCATCACTAGGAAGAACTCGTTGATCATGCCGATCAAGGCTTCTCTGAAAACACCAATAGTGGCGTATGGATTGCCGGGCGTTAGGGTCAAGCTGACCCATAGGAGCTGGCAGCCGATCAAGAGTATCGTGAATAGGACAAGGCTTGATCCATTGCTGGTTATAGGCGTGCTGAAGCCCAGGGGCAAGGTGGATGCTGTAATTATAACCGTCGCCATTAGGAGGCCTGATAAGAGCACCGAGGCCAAACCAGTATCGGTTATCACTAGTTCTTTCTTGAACAGTTTAAGTATATCGTACCAAGTCTGGAGCAGGGTTGGGGGACCTATTCGGCTGTGCAGCTTAGCACGTATCTTCCTCTCAATACCGTCGTAGAGGGGCGGTATGAGCAGGAAGACCAGCAGGAACACTATGTAGAGACTAATGGCCAGCCACATACATGATCACCGTTGCGAGCACTATTGCTGTTGTCATGAGGAAGCCTATGTAGAGGCTTGCCATGGTTAGGCTTTCCTCGAGGCTTCTCTGGGCCTCGTTGATCTTGCGGGCCAGTTTATTGGAGAATGATATGATCGCGTTCTCCGTCTTCTGTCCAAGGATGACAGGTGCAACGACAATGGTCGCCGCTATTTTGCCGATGGGGCCCTTTAGCTTAGCGACTCCTTTCTTAATCTTCTCCAGCAACTTATCGATACCATAGACTATTGAGGCCCGGGTATAGCTCACGGATACGCACCTCCTAGCCAAGGCTCGTCTTCACGATACAGTATCCCCTTCTTCCTCACAATATAGATCATTACTCCAAGAGTCACTAGCACGGTAAGATTAGCTACTATAATGTATGGTGTTAGACCTAGTAGATACAAGTATATTGAGCTCGCTGCGCCGAACACTATTATCGATGCCACGCCAAGTGCTTCACCTAGGTCTAGAAGGTAGTATTTCCTTACACCACTTATCAGGGGTTTATAGCCGCCATAATAGCAGCCGAGATACTTTAGGGTGTAGACTATGCCTGTTGATGATAGATAGATGAATGCCACTATTGCTGGAAGAGCTATTGATCCCACGCTGAAATACGTGGTGATCAAAGCTATTATAGCGTAGAGCTTCCCGACAAACCCTATTGTCGACGGTACTCCCAGCAGGCTTATCCCACCAATAACGATCGAAAAAGCACCATTACGGTCTATCCTAGCAAGGTATCCTAGTCTATATATCTCGCGGGTGTTAGCTAGTATCTCCATGGTCCCAGCATTAAGGAATAAGAGACTCTTAGATAGGCCATGAGCATACATTAGGAATATTATAGCGAGATACATTGTGAAGCTCATGCCGGATGCAAGGTATAGTGCTAGGAGCGTCATGAGGCAGCCGCTGTAAGCCATCGTACTATAGCTTAATAGCTTCTTAGCATCGGTCTGCAGCATAGCTTGAGTTGCCGCATAAAATATGGTTATGGTTCCAAGCCCTAAGAATAAGCCAATAGTGATCCATGGGTCGAGCCCGACCAGCCTAGTCACTAGGAGTACTCCGAAAATACTCATCTTCTCCATGATCCCACTGAAACTCGCCGAGGCAGGACTTGGGGCAAGCGTGTATGCGTCTGGGAGCCAGAAATGCAGGGGAACAAGCGCTGATTTCGCTATGAATCCAAGCAATATCAATATAGTCAAGAACGGCCCGACATGTATGCCCTGAAACATGACCGCTTGGAGGGTCATTGAGAAGAGAGCAGTCAAGCCAACCTTCTCAGCCACCACCGCTAGTAGGGTGAAGAGGCTGAAATCGGCTGTCAGTGCACCTATCACGAGATAAGTTATCGCTGCCCTCCAAGACTCCCTTGTTCCATCGAATATTACTATAATAAAGCCTATGAGCTCCGTGAGTATCCAGTACATTACAAATTCTATGAGGAGCGTCGAGGTAAATAGGAGAAGGAGTGAGACCGAGAGTATCTCAACAATGATCTGTAGGGGGCGGGCCATGCCTAGTAGTACTCTTGAGTATCCTTCCGTGTAAAGCGTGATGGCTAAACCCACAGCGCCGAGAAGTATGAGGAACGGGTATGATAGCGGTAGAAGTATGTGTAGCCATAGATAATCTACTATGGCGAGGAATATCATGAATGAATAAGCAAACAACCTGAGCCCACGGCCCAGTCTCCTCATCCTGTCAACTAGTAGGCTACCAGCTATCAACGGGACAATGGCCACTAACAACAACACGTACTTGATGCTGAGTATGGCCGTGAGGCCCTGGATGGGGTCAAGCACCGGCATATATGCTCAGCTCCCTCGATAGTCTCGGCTTTATGTTATAGTAGAAGACAGCTACAAGCCCGAGTACAAGGAGGAGGCTGAAAGCATTTATGATTATTAGGACTTGTAGGGCTCCAAGATTGAAGAACATGAGTAGGACTATTCCATAAATAATACTCAGCGTGGAGAGTATGAGCTCTATTACCTGTGGATACATGGGTATGTTGCGCGGCTTGAAACCTATTGTCCCGACTCTCCAGTGGACACCCATGATGTTGAAGCCGTAGACTATGCTGACCAATATGGCGTAGGCTGTGACCACGAGGCCTAGAATTTCGAGCGATTTCGACTGGATCGTTATCAAGGCTACTATTGCTAGGAGCTTGCCTGTAAAGCCAATTGTTGGTGGAACCCCTATAACGCTCAACACCGTTAATAAGACTCCAAGACTACTGGTGGGCGTGTAGGCCGCGAGAGCCGATAACCTCGTCATGTCACGGGTGTGGGCGAGGACAAGTATTGTGCCAGTATTCAGGAACAAGCTCGCCTTGTAGAGTCCATGGGCATAGATGTTCGCTATTAGTGCGTAGAAGACGAGATTGTTGTTGGTCAGCAGATATATGGCTAGCAATACCATCATGAAACCAGTGTTACCCATAGTACTGTAAGCGAGGAGTCTCTTAATGTCTTTCTGGCCTAATAAGACTGTAAAACCATAGAAGGCCGTCACAGCGCCGAGACCCAGTATGAT
>JALWQP010000078.1 GCA_027083045.1 Desulfurococcales archaeon | reverse complement strand
GTGAAGTACCTCCTCGCGCCTGACCGTGGGGGATGAGGAGACGGGTGAGCTTACCGATCAAATCTATATGCATAAATAGGTAATGCGATGCATAGGTTCAAAAGTCCCACCGATTTTTCGATAGAAAAATTATAATATGTTGTAATAGTTTTTACATATTCCTCTATATATTCTGGAAGGGATAATGTAATATATCACTAGCTATCATAAACTGATTTTCGGGGGATAAAAGTGGGAGATTGGAAGAACAGCATCGTGATAAACGGTAGAACGAGGATCGTCTACGAATATATTTATGAGACACCAAATAGAATATCCATACTATATCATAACAGAATAAGCGGCAATTGGCGTAGATACGTATTAGAGCTCCACGATGGCATAATCCATGCCGAGGATCTAGAGGAGGCACTTAAGATTTCCAAATACCTCTATAAAATAGTGTCGGAGCGCGCATCAATACCAAATCTGCCAGTATACGCTCTACTGATAACTCTCTCGAGACGAATAAAGGGCCTAGCCTATAACTGCAAGTCACGAAAAGAGCTATGTCCACTGAGGATCTACAGGTTTGACAGAGACGGTGTTCGGAGAGAGCTCAGCGTCTCTAGCATGATCGAGCAGATGTACAGGATATCGAGAAAATATGGGCTAACAATAGTCATAAGGACAAGGCATAGACCAATCGTTACTTCGCCCGCAGTCTGAGGATCTCCTCACCGATCTTTTCCAAGGCACCAAACATCTTTCTTCTCTTCTTTATTTTCTCACAAGGAGAATAATTATGGATCTCTCTACATCTCTCGTAGAGCTCACTCAAGAAAACAGATGTATTACTATATATTCTCTCGAGAATCTCAGGCTCCTTAATAGTGTTCATGGCCTGCACAAGGATCTCCTCAATGAGATCTGCTAAACTGAAGAGCAATTTCTCATTGACGAGATAAGAATGTGGACCTAGCTCAACGAAACCTGTAAGAGTTTCGCTTGCCGCGAGTGAGTCTATTGTCCCGCTTCGTATCAATGTGTGTATTAATTCTGCTAACTTATCTGGTGGAAACGAGAGTATTGCAGAATAAAGCATTGTCTTGTAGAGCTCATCGAGATCGACACTTTTGGGCTTCGCAGATAAAATGCTCAACACTAGTCTCGAAGCATCACAGTATTTCTCCATAAAACCTAGTAATTCCACTACTAGTGCAACACCATAGAGGTGCCATAGACCTTCATTAATATGTTTGATCTCCTCCTTAGCGATCTCAAGCAAGTCTTCTATTAGCTCGGGATTAGCCCGAAGCCTTTCAACGATACTGTTGATGAGAGAAGAATCGCCGGTCCTGAAGATCTGTTTTAACGATTCATATATATCTCTGAAGCTTCTAGTCTTTATGGAGTCCAAGAATTTCTCTTCTATTATCCTCATATTCTGAGCCATAGTCCATGATCCTCTGCCGCTATTTTTCATGCTCAATACATGCTCTTAAGTCGATGTTGTATGATATTGAAGCTTTCGTTGAACTGGTCTTTATCCATCCATATAGATACACCTTGTAGTTCCCATATTCGCTCGGATCAGTTATATTGATATACGCTATTGTCGGCCTATGATGTAATATCCCGTAACTGAGTTGTTCTCCTGTATTGGTGTTTACTAGAACGAGTTCTAACATGTAATCTGATATCCCTTCCATAGACATATTAATTATCATGACGAACTTCTTGTATGGCTGTATAAGCGTTAAACCATTTATAAAGTAGCCTGGATACTTGAGGGCACCAAATAATGCGTAGAGATCTGTGCCGTTGTAGAGTTTTAGGCCAGCGTCGCAGAAAACATAGTATTTCCCAATCTCTAGATTGTTAAAGTTCAACTTATCAGAGAGGTACATTAGGTGCTTAGAGCTCGTCATGGCCTTTTTGAGGTCAGGTTCGAATATTTTGTTTATAGCTTTTGTGAATGGTTCAGGGCTAGTCGTTGTTTTTGCGAGGTTTTCGCCGTATTTTCTACCCATATAGAATGAAGTAGCGGCTACACCCAATAAGATGATCACGAATAATATGATTATCCCCAATAACCTCTTCTCCATTTCTATCACCGCGATTCTGATAAACTAGAAATATATAGTGCGGGTTATAATCATTAATCTGTACAATTCTTTTGAACACATTATTTCTAGAGGGCATCATCTGATCATGGAAAAGAGTTTATTTATGTTGCCTGAGAAAAGACAATCTAAGCACTATTGTTCCTGGTGATAGTGATTGAAGGCTATAACTAGATCTGCCTTAGCCATATTAGTTGTAGCCATTATAATTATAGCAGGTCTCGCCATATACTTCGCATCAACACAGCAAGGAAGGGCAACACCCACAACCACTCAGTCACCGACTACAACAGCAACCCAGACCACGACGACTACAACGACAACGACGACAACGGCAGCTGTAAAGAAAGTTAATGTGGCAGTAGTTTTCGACGTCGGTGGAAGAGGAGATCTCAGCTTCAATGACATGGCATACCTCGGAGCAATGAGAGCGGAGAAAGAACTAGGAGCACACATAGAGTTCATCACGCCTAGAAGCACCGCTGACATGCAACCATTGCTCGAGCAGCTCAGCAAGAGCGGTAAATACGACATAATAGTACTGATCGGATTCCTATGGACTGATCCTCTTAACAAGACCGCTGACAAGTTCCCTAACCAGAAGTATGCACTAATAGACTCGACTACAGGGGTTGTCAGGAAGAACGAAGTGGACATACTGTTCCGCGAGCAGGAATGTGCGGCTCTCGTAGGGATACTAGCATCAGCTATGGCCCTTAAGCTCGGAGGTAATACGGTCGCAGCGTTAGCTGGCATGGATATACCGCCTCTATGGAAGTTCCACATAGGCTATCTCTTCGGTGTCAAGTACTTCGAGAAAGAAACAGGGAAGAAGATTAATTTCCTATGGCAGTACACTGGAACCTTCACTGACACTCAAAAAGGCTATACTGTTGGTATGCAGCTCATCCAGCAGGGCGCAAGGGTGATCTATGGACTAGCAGGCTTGACTCACTTAGGAATGTTTAATGCTGTCAAGGACTGGGACAAGCAGCATCCAGATCATATAGTACTTGCCATCGGACAAGATGCTAGCCAAGAATGGATTGATCCATATCACATACCTATAAGCGGTGCTAAGCGTGTTGACGTGGCAGTATTTACCGCGATCAAGATGGTCGCTACAGGCAACTGGAAGCCAGGCATAGTAACCCTAGGACTTAAGGAGGGAGGTGTAGGCATCTGGGATCTTAACGGAGTAAAGTACTTTGCCGAGCTAGCATACAAGGCACACAAGACCAGTTTAACACCAGACGAGATCGTCAAGATAGTTAATGAGACAAGGCACAAGTATATACCTGAATACGCATGGAAGCTAGTTGACAAGCTCGAACAGATGATCATAAGTGGGCAGATAGCGTTCAAGACACCGACAACGCATGACGAGTACCAGAAGATCATACAAGAGCTACAGAACGGAAACCTCGACGCGGCCCTCGCAAAGGGCCACATATAGCTGGGCTAAAAGGATCTTCTTCCAAAACATAAACATTATTTTTATTTTCATCCGCTTATTTACTTATACTAAAACCAAAACCGCTCTTTACAGAAATATAGGTGGTTACTCTCATTGACAGAGCCTGCCGTTGAGATGCTTCATATCACAAAAATATATCCGGACGGCGTTGTTGCTCTGCGAGACGTGGACTTTGTTGTTTACAAGGGAGAAATCCATGGATTGTTAGGAGAGAACGGTGCCGGTAAGACCACTCTCATGAGGATTCTATATGGGGAGATTAAGCCGACCAAGGGAGAGATCAGAATCTTCGGCAAAAAAGTAAAGTTCAAAGGCCCATGGGACGCGATCAAACAAGGCATAGGAATGGTATACCAGAAATTCACATTAGTACCTACATTCACAGTCATAGAGAACCTTCACCTTAGCCACCTAGCCATTAATCCAAAGGCAACGGTATCGGAGACAAGGAAAAAGGCTGAAGAATTAATGGAGACTGTTGGGCTCAAAGTCCCCCTAGATAGCGGTGTTGAGGATCTTCCTGTAGGTGTTCAGCAGAGAGTAGAGATTATTAAGACACTGTTGCGAGACGCCAAGATACTCATCCTCGACGAGCCGACCAGCGTACTGACGCCCATCGAGACGGAAGAACTCTTTAGGACATTGGCGCGGCTGAAAGAGCTTGGAATAACGGTCATATTCATTACGCACAAGCTCAAAGAAGTCAAACGCGTCACCGACAGAATAACTGTTCTTAGAAGAGGTAGAAAGATAGACACGGTCGAGACGGCGAAGGTTACCGAAGTAGACCTGGCGAGGATGATGGTTCAGAGAGAGATAGTGTTAAAGATTGAGAAGAAACCAGCAAAGCCTGGCCGTGTCGCCCTTGTGATCGGGGATCTATGGGTTAAAGACGAGAGAGGCATCGATGCGGTAAAAGGGGTATCACTCGAGCTACGTGAGGGAGAAATACTTGGCATAGCGGGAGTTCAGGGTAATGGTCAGAGAGAACTAGCAGAGGCAATAGCCGGAATAAGGAAGATCTATAAGGGAAGGATAAAGCTGTATGATAAGGACATAACGCATTTTTCGACACTTGAGCGATACAGGAATGGTTTGGCATATGTCCCTGATAGTAGGGCGGTAGGCCTGGTCCTAGATATGACTTTACGTGAGAACGTCGTTCTAACCAATATTTACAGAATATTAGGCAAGCTAGGCTACCTCGATTGGGGCAAAGGAGACGAGATAACAAGGAAGGTTGTTGAAGAACTCGAGGTCGTTACGCCGAGCATACTAACTCCTGTTAAGTACCTTAGTGGTGGAAACCAGCAGAAAGTAATGGTTGGAAGAGAGATTGTTAGAGAGCCACAGGTGTTTATAGTAGCCGAGCCTACCCAAGGACTCGACGTTGGAGCAACAGAGTTCATAAGAAAGATGCTTGTAAAATTAAGGGACGAGGGCAAAGCCATTCTTTTGATCTCAACGGATCTAGACGAGATCCTGCAACTCAGCGACAGGATAGCGGTTATCTACGAGGGCAAGATAATGGCGGTAGGTAAGCCAGAGGAGTTCACCCTTGAAAAACTGGGTCTCTTAATGGGTGGTGTACATGCCGAGTAAAGATGGGTTCTTCCAAAAACTCAGGGCTAGATTCAAGGCCAGAGCCCAAGACTACGGCATGGCCGCTCTCGAAGTATTCTTATCCGCCGCTATAGGCTTTCTTGCTGGTGCTCTGGCTCTACTAGTCCTAGGATACGATCCCCTCAAGGTCTACGAGGTACTGTTTTCGTGGGGATATACTGATGTAGGTTATCTTCTCTTGAAGTCGACTCCATTGATAATGACAGCAATAGCGTTCAG
>JALWQP010000077.1 GCA_027083045.1 Desulfurococcales archaeon | reverse complement strand
TATACTCATCAATAGTTTTACATAATTTCTCATATGATTTCTTGAGCTTATTAATTTCACTCATTATTCTTGATTCTTCTTGTTTTTCTGCGAGCCTTTTCTCATATTGGGAGAAATATGGATCTAGAGCTTCATCAAGTGTATTCATCTCCTTGATTTCGGCCTCGTATAGCTCAGTATATAGAATGGGTTTGTACGCGGTTACTAGTTCGAGCCTATTATCTACATAGATAAGATAGCCTCTTCCTCGGTAGGCCTCATGAAGTAATTCGCTCAATTTATCTTTTAATAAAGCAACGTCTTCGTCCGAGATAATGCTGGGCTTAGCGGACTTAGAATCATATAGTCCTGCGCGAAGGAGTATTTCCTCGGCAATATAGCCTGGCAGCCCCCATCCCTTCACGATGCCACGGACTAGGTCTTTTCCTCGGAGAAGCTGGCCTCGTAGCTCGTCGGTGCTCATCTCTATTAGGTTAGGCCTTAATGGTGGCGGGCGATATATTTGTCCCCTCTTGATCTCTCTATCTCTTAGTTTTTCGAATCTATTTGCATATAGGATCTTGTTATCCTCATCAGTTATGACGAGAAAACCACGGGGTATGATCTCGTTATAAATTATTAGCACTTTATCTTGGCACTCAATCATAAGTTTAATTATTCTTTCCCACCAAGGCATGTCGATTTGCCTTATTCTACATCCTCGTACGTATTTCCTCAAGTAGGCAGCGATGCGATCGATTCCTTTTTCTCTAGGTTCAACCATTGATAGATGTATTCTTACACTTGGCTCCATTTTGAGCAGAGTCTTCCCTCTATTAGGGCATCGGAGCTTAAATAGCCAGTAGTGACCACACCAATAGATATTCTCAATTCTACATTCGCTCAAGTTTTCCCCCGTATTTGCACACCAGCTTGTTAGGTCGATAATGTCCATCGATTTCTTGATCAATAACTCACACCCACTATCCGGATGCAACACCATATTAAATATAGATATGTTTTATCTAACTGTATTATCCTAGAAACCCCTGGGTGCTGACAGCCTTGTTTAGCTACAATAGAATAGATGATGAGATCGTTAAGATCAGGGGATTAATGGGTTTGTTTTACGGGATCATAGCCTATATGTTGTATAGGATCGGTTTGTGGGGTAATCCGCTGTTATCAAGTATTATATGGATATTATCGGTGGTCGTATATATAGGCACAATCTTATTTGTAGTTAGAAAACTTGGTATCAATGACTGGTTTCACGGATTTTTCAGGGGGATTGTTACTTATTACTGTACGTGGTTATTTGTTCTTTTAATCCTCTATGATCTCATTGGATAATATTTCCTTCAAAATACGATCCGGTATCCGCTTAGATAGAAGATACTCCTTTAGTCCTGGAGCCAATATCGGCTTGTTGTCTTGGATAGGATATCGGAATGGTAAGAAGATGTGTCCCTCACTAGTACTTATCTTCACTCCATCAACATATTTGAATCCGTTCATAGAATTATGTTTCCATAAGTACATCACATAATAAACAGCTCCATCAATACTGTATTGTCCATCCCCGATATTCCTCTTTTCGGCTCTAGGCGCTCTAGAGCTTAGCAGTTCCTTAGTCCTACCACGTGGTGGATAATCGCCGAGTATTCCACCTACTACTACATATTTGCCAAGGAGATCATCATAAGTCAATGGTTTTTTGGCCTGGGGATCAAGGATTACGATCTTCTCTTGTGGCACGAGCTCTAATATACTCTTCTCATACACTCGGCCATACTTGTATAATATCTTCTTGTACCTTGCTGGTATATTCGTAAACCAAAGCATGTCCCTGTCTCCGACTATTAGGCCTGCATGCCTGTACTCAAGAAGTATCCATAAACTCATCTCAGGCTCAAGATGCTCAATCACTATGGTGGGCTTCATCTATTGCCCCTCCAAAGCTCTTTTCTCCGGGCTTCAAGCTGCTCTACTGGTTGCCCCATGTACTCGGCGGCTGTTAATACTTCTGCATTACGAAAGGCGGCAATTTCTATGATGTCTATGATCCTATCTTTATAATCTAGGTCTCTCAGTAAGTGATGATCTACAATGATGGTCCTTGGTCCTTCAGCATTACCAGCTATTCTCATTAGATTGTATAAGCCCTTCTCTACGTCTTCCCTCTTCATCTTCTTCCCCTCGAAATAAGTCGGGGGACCGCTAATGATCAGTATATCGGGTCTTTTCTCTAGAATCCATTTGAGAGGCGCCTCACTTATTGGGCCCTGTACATCGCTGGCGTGAAGTATTCTGTACCCGTTTATGTCTATGAGGGCCATTATTACCCACCCCAGCCTGGTATCGTCGGGTCCATGAGGCATTGGCGGTGAGAATACAAGTCTAATACCATCGTCTAAGACATATGAGTTTCCATCGGAATAGATTATTTTTCGGGCTGTATCCTGCACTCCCATTTTCTTCAACAATATATAGGCTCTAACCCTTTGGCTGTGATTGATCATTTGCTCTGGGTGTTTTATGTAGAGTGTCTTTCCACGATAAAACTCCTGTTCTCCTTCACGGTATAGATAGTGGTCTCTATGGTAATGGCTTATGATAACAATGTCTGCATCGGACATTTCATCATGTATGATCCCCAGGTGCTTCTCCAATCTCTCAAGCTCTATAGGATGTGGGGGCAACCCATATCTTCTAGGGGCGAAACTAACACCTGGATCGATGAAGATCTTATGTGACCCGGTATCAATTACTGTCGCCATTCCCCTGGTACCCATGCTATCGAAGCCGATTAGCTTTATCTTGGCCCGCAACCATATCCTTCCCCGGGGCTCTTCATAGTGAAAGAATTATTTCTATGCTTATTTACTTAGTTCTAAGCGGTTGCGATGGTGTAGCGGCTTGAGGCTAGAGGTTATAGAGAAACCGAGCCTTGAAAAAGCATTAGCATGTATCAGGGAAGCCTTGAACAGTAAGGACTATCTGGTGGTCTTTGGAGAATGCTACGTAGAATACGAGGGCAGGGGCTCGTCTAGGCTGACCAGCGGTGAACGTATGTTAATAGTGAAGCAAGATGGAGCGGTTCTCCTACATAGACCTGAGGGTTATTCTCCGGTTAATTGGCAGCCTTCAACCTCAAGTATTGAAGTTAGGCTTCTGCACGATGGTAAACTATTGATAACCGCCATTAGATCTAGGCCACGCGAAATACTGAGAATATATTTCACGAACGTAGAAGCAGTGATAAAGGGGCGCCTTAATGATAATGGAGAGTTCGTGATGTACCTCAGTGAAGCCGAGATCAGGGACATAATATACGATAATCCAGAAATACTTGAGAAAGGTCTCCGAATAGTGGAGAAGGAGAAACCCATAGATATAGGCTATATTGATCTATTCGGATACGATGTTGATGGAAACCCCGTAGTCATAGAGCTGAAAAGAGTGCCCGCCTCCAAGGAGGCGGTAAGACAACTCTACAGTTATATTGTTCAATACGAGAAAAAATATGGTATCAGGCCGAGAGGCATACTCGTTGCACCGACCTTCTATAAGTCAGCAATAGATGTTGCTGAAAAGATGGGTATAGAGTGGAAAGAGATCAATATACAAAAGCTATGGCGGATGAAGAGAAAGAGCCACGAGAAGGAGATGAGCACACTTGACCGATTCCTTAGGCGTCGATGAGTTATACAATACAACGTCGCGCTCTTACGACACGCTTTATCGGGACGAACAGTATCAAAAGTATAGCACGATATTCGAGGTACTTGGCCTAGGCAGTCTCAATATGGTGGCCGATATAGGATGTGGGACGGGTCTCCTAATAGATTATCTCCAAGAAAAGAATATACGCTACAATAGATACGTGTGTATGGATATTAGTGAAGGCATGATACAACGAGCACGAGATAAACACTATGATGATCCTAGGATAGTCTTCATATTAGCAGATGCTGAACAAACCCCTTTCCAAGACACGGTTTTCACCGAGATCTTCATGATAACTGTCTGGAATAATATCAGTAATAAGGAGAAAGCAGTAAAAGAAACATTTAGGATCATTGCTGAGAAAGGATTAGCTGTCGTGACTGTCCTCAAAAAAGCCAGGGATGCAACCCCAGACCAGATAGATAAGAGATTTAAATCAGTAGCAGAACGTATTGATGCCATATATGTTTACCGTGAGGCTAGGAGTCAATCAGACAATTCTTAAATACACCTAACTATATCATGGTAAAGCAGACCGGGAAAACCACTAAAGAGGATGAACCCCATGGTAGCCGCTAGAACCACTAGACCCTCAACGCCGCTCAAATACCTTAGGAGTGCTGTGAACCAGACCGTCCTAATCAAGCTGAAGGACGGCTATGAATATATAGGCACGTTAGAGCTCGTAGACCACACTATGAATGTTGTACTAAGCGATTGTGAGGAGTACGATGATCAGGGCAATAAGGTCGCCCGCTATGGAAAAGTTCTGATACGTGGTAGCCACATATTATTTGTAAGCATAAACTATGGCCAGATAGCACCCGAAATAGCTCTGGGCTAGGTGTCAAGCTTTGGCCTATACGTTAAAAGCCCAAGACATAATGGTTCCCGAGCTAAGATATGTGGACAAGAACACGACGATTAAGGAGGCTGCTCAACGCATCATAAATGAGGGAATAGGTTCTCTCATTGTAACGGATCAGGGAAGTCCCGTCGGGATCGTTACGAAGAGAGACATAATATGGGCGGTACTTTTCGAGAAGAGAGATGACGAGAGAGAAACAGTCGATAAGATAATGTCTTCTCCATTGATAACTGTCAATGCCGATGATGAAATAGAAGTGATATTAGAGACCATGCTTAGGAACAACCTGACGCATTTACCTGTACGGATGGGGAATAGATTAGTTGGTATTATAACAGATAATGATCTGGTAATGCTCCTACGTGATCTCCTCGATATTGTCAAAAAGAAACTATCATCAGAAGAAGAGAAATAATCGTTTTATATATTTTGACAATGTAACGCATTGTTTCGCAGGACTTGAATTATTGGTAACTGTTTGTTCTTAGGATAACTAGTTAATCCTCTATAGACAAAGTATTAACTTAGAGGTGAGAACTTGTCTAGGAGAGGATTAAGGCCATCAAGGGGGGTACCCCGTAGACCTGAGAGATACAGATGGCTTCGAAGCGATGGAAAACCAAACTTTGAAGACCGAATATACAAGACCACCGAGGAAATGGAAATATTAGCCAAGAGACCAGTAGAGACGATATCTCCGCAATCACCGATCCTTGAAGCAGTCGAGAAAATGTCTAAGGGCTACAGAAGCCTCGTAGTAGAGCAGTCTGGATATATTCGGGGACTACTTCTTCTATCACATGTAATCAACTACTTAGGAGGCGGTGATTACTACAACATAGTTAAGGAAAGATACAACTATAACATATATCAAGCGC
>JALWQP010000076.1:331-5480 GCA_027083045.1 Desulfurococcales archaeon | reverse complement strand
TAGTATCAATGACCAGACTCCTCGGCGCCGCCGTCGAGAAAATACTTGATGAAGACTATAAGGACGCCAAGGAGATCCTAAAGAAGATAGAGAATATTGAGGAAGAGGCAGACGAGATAGATGTTTCTAACAGGGGCAAACTACTCAAGTACTCTGACAATATAAAGCCCATAACACTGGCTATCCTGCTCCATGACCTTAACAGCGACTTAGAAGACGCGGCCGATGCATGTGAAGAAGCGGCTGATTATCTAAGAGCCTTAATAGTTACATGGACGAATAATTATTAAAGATGACTTTGTCGTTTCTATCGTAGGTTTTATCATTACCTCAAGGTTTTAGCTTTATTCATTAGTAGCGGATAAAAATCCCTCCCACCACTATTGTGTGAAGTGGGGTTTGAAAATGACGATGAAGACTGGAAAAAACAATAAGGCGGCATTGATCATAGCATCCATAATTGTTGTATCCGGTGCCGCTATCGCTCTCAACTTAATACCAGCATTTCCATTAATTGGTGGTGCTGGGTTCATTACTCTCGGCGCACTCGCCGGGAGCATTATAGGTATTTATCTTGGTTTAAGGCTTGGTATAACGGCTGTCTTGATAACACTCATTGTCGCTGTACAGTATAACTCGTCTCTGATCACGTTTTTCGGGCCATTCTTCTTCATGCCCCTCGTGATCAGCTTCATTGTCGCCGGGACATATTATTCGGGGAAGCCTCATTACTCGCTCAGCATACTGGCTACACTCTACGTGGTATTCATTGCGGTCCAATACCCGTACATACTGAACTATCTAGGCGTGCTAGTATACGATGTAGCGGTCACGGCAGGCCTAGCGATCGCGACACCGTATATCATCGGCAAGAAAATTCTAAGAGGCATAGGAAGCATTATAGCCGGGGTTATAGGGGATCATATGGGAGGAAACCTTGCATGGGTCCTAAACTACCTATATCTACAAGGAAACATTTCACAGCTTGCCACAAACCCGGGATTCCAGGCTAACTGGTATAAAATATGGAACATGTCGGCCTACATCTACCCTATTGAGCGCACAATTCTAATCATAATAGGTACTATAATCATACTTTCAACGCTGAAGCCATGGGAAATACTGATTAGGAGGAGGATCAGTGGCGCAGACAACTATTAGGTTTAGCGAGGCCGAGGTAAGGATAGGTGATCACACTGCACGCGTATCCGACATTATAGCCGAATCGCCAGGAATACTCTATATTAAAGGCCCAAATGGCTCGGGAAAAACCATTCTTCTAAAAGCAATCGCAGGACTAGGTGAAATAAATGAGATATCGTATAAAGGCGTAGAGGTAGAGCCGGATAATGCGAGGAAATGGTTTGTCCCCCAAGATCCATGGTTGATAACCCTTGGCGATACAGGATATGACGAGCTATGGCTTGTTAGCCATAATAATTATGTATTGCCTGCAAGCGTTCAGCTCGTTAAGAGGATTTTGGGTAAAAAGATCGGTTATATGAGTTATGGGGAGAGAAAGATCCTCGAAATAATTAAGGCCCATAACATAATGTCCGAACTAGTGTGTTTCGATGAACCCTATAGTGGTCTAGACGAGAAATACGTAGAGCTAGCAAAAAAGATCATAGAAGATTTGAGTAGGCGAATACTAGTAGTAATTGCAACCAATAAAGAAAATTTGTCTCCAGAAGGCCGTGAAGCAATCATAATGGCGAGGCAATTAAAAGAGGGGATCGATCCTCCACCGCCAACGACGACAAGTGGAGAAATAGTCATCGAAAAACTTGTCATTAGACGCGGCAAAAAACGAATAGGGCTCGAAGGATTAAGGCTCAGAAGCGGGGAAGCAGTAACAATAATTGGTCCGAACGGCTCAGGGAAGACAAGCACATTACTAGCTATAGCTGGAGCTCTTAAGTACAAGGGGAGAATAGAGATCAAGGGAAAAACCGGTTTTGTCCCAGATGACACACTCCTAGTATCTCCAGGGGTAACTCTTAGGGACGTAGTAAAGAACCTATGCAGACATGAAAAAGGGTGTGTTGAGGAGTCATTCTTCACTCTGAGAGAACTTGGTGTTGAAGGCAGTGATAAACCCTATGTCGCGCTTAGTGATGGTCAGCGGAGACTGGCACTACTGATCCCGCAGCTGTTCTCCGGCAGATCCATCCTTCTGCTGGATTCATGGCTTGAGGGAATAGATTCCATGAGAAGAAGAGTGATCTATGATCTAATCAACCAGTATCTTGAAGGGGGTGGAGTAGTCATTACAACACTTCCACGAGGTGAGGAACTCGATGTCATTGAAGGCCTACCTTCCCCTTATGATTAGAGCGGGAGGATTCATAACGGGCGCGATCCTACTCTACTTGTTCGGAGATATTAATCCTGTACTAATATGCTCATTACTAGTTATTATAACGGTTATTATGCTCCTGGAAATAAGGGGTGCAGGCTCCGCTATATCCTACGTTGTGAGCGTAGTAATAATATTAGGTCTGACATTTTTCTTCATGAGCATTTATGGAATATACCATAACATAACATACATCGGGTACTATAGCATGTTTATACTATTCTTTGGCACAGTAACAGACCGAGAATTACTGTACACGGTTAAGCATGGAGGAAAACACCTTGTCCTCGTGCTCTTAGCGCTCAAGATCTATGGGATCATCGTCGAACGATACTATAGGAGCCTGGAAATGAATAAGGCCCTACTTGGTAGACAAAAAACGGTCTTCATCAAAGGAATAGTGAGTACACTGCAATCACTTCCTTATCTCACGTTTAGGATAGCCGAGTATCTCCACATACATCTACCATACATTATGGGTCGAGGATCCAGTCGAGAGAAATAATACAGTCCCTGACTACCCGGTCATTCTTGAACCGTACATGTTCAAGCATCAATAGTTTCTTCTTGATCTCGGGGCCTCCTCGGCTATATCCTTTAAGCTCGCCATTCCTCCCCACAACTCTATGGCACGGAATTATTATGGGTTTCCTGTTCTTCTTCATGAAGAGCCCTATTAGTCTCGGAGTAATACCTAGAATCTTAGCCAGTGAGCCGTACGTTACGGTTCTGCCTTGGGGCACTAGATTGAGCAGAATATATGTTGCCTCCATGAGATCGTTTATTGTAGCTTTCCTTGTAATCCCCTTATCAGGCTCCCACACAATCAATTCTTCTCCCCGGCAAACAAGTAGTTGTCACAGTATCGGCTGAAATCCCATCTACCGCCGCCCGCCCTGATCACGTTTTTCACAGCATCTATATTCCTAGGTATCATGGACGCTACTATGTTGAAGTATCTCGGAACTATTATGGGCGGGTAAACAGATGCTGTAGGACCTACGAGCACTAGGTTTTTATTGTTTCCGGCTTTCTCAATTATATAGTCGATCGTATCATTGACTAGCGTCGCACCAGTTATTATGATCGTTTTGGCTTTTCCGATGAGTCTGGGAAGCGATACGTCGGGGAAAGCATTATGTCTATTCAATGGATTTCTCTCCACGACATATATTTCGCTGATTCCCTGCTCGACGAGTTTCCTCCTTAGAGGGCCCATGTTCCCTACTAGTAGTACTGGTTCCACGACGTGTCTTCCCATCAATCCTATAATGTCTGCATCAATAAGCTCTATTTCTCCTTGCTCCATTGTTCTTATCAAGTATGAGCCTAGCGCGTTCAAGAGAGCCTGCGCTATTGTCCTGTCATATGGATTAGGGCTCCCGACAAGTCTTCGCAGCTCATGGATTGTCTTGGGGAGCCTTAGGCTGGGAGAGACGTTAAGGAGATCCTCTATGGGCGTGATAGATACGCCCAGATACTTCTCGCCTTCAACCATGATCTCGCAGTACGAGTACCTCAGTCCTATAAGGCACTCGGTGATCAGGGGCTCTTCGCGTAGTAGGGAGATCTCTTTTTCAGCTATCTCCTCGACAAGCAAACCATATACCCCCAGCCTGCAATTAATAACTAATATCATTCTAAGGATATAATTAGGTGGTCACATGGCCAGGTCCTCGAGGATCAAGGGTTTCTACAAGCTAAGTCTTGACGAAAGACTCAAGATAGTTGCGGAGTGGGCAGGCCTCAGTGACGAAGAGGTGAAGCTCCTCAGGAATCTCGGTAATCTTCCCGAGAAAATAGCTGATAGCATGATCGAAAATGTGATCGGCGGCATGACTATGCCTTTCGCCGTAGCGGTTAACTTCAGGATTAATGGCAAGGACTATCTCGTCCCAATGGTTATAGAGGAAACAAGCGTTGTAGCCGCAGCGAGTAATGCTGCTAAGATGCTCAGAGAAGGCGATGGAATAATAGCTAGGGCTGGCCCGCAGGAGATGATCGGGCAGGTCATGCTGGTTAACGTGACTGCCCCCCGGTACAAGGCCATGAAGATAATCGAGCATAAGGAGGAAATACTGGATCATGCGCGGCAACAAGACTCAACACTATTAAGACTTGGAGGCGGCCCTAGAGACCTAGAGGTACGCGTCCTAGACTCTAAGATCGGACCAATCATAGTCGTTCATCTAATCGTTGACGTCCTGGACGCCATGGGCGCTAATGCTGTGAACACCATGGTTGAAAGCATCGCACCATTACTCGAAAAGATCACGGGTGGCGAGGCGAGGCTAAGGATCATAAGCAACTATGCTACGAGAAGAATAGTCCGGGCATGGGCGAGAACTAGACCAGAGAACGTTGGTGGAGAAGATATAGCGAAGAAGATCGTGGAGGCAAGCGTACTGGCGGATATTGATCCATACAGGGCCGTGACGCACAACAAGGGGATCATGAACGGGGTAATAGCAGTAGCTCTCGCCACAGCCCAAGACCATAGGGCGATCGAGGCTGGAGCCCACGCCTACGCTGCCCGAACAGGAGTATACAAGCCTCTCAGCTACTGGGAGAAAGACGAAGACGGATATCTGGTAGGAAGCCTCGAACTACCACTCCAAGTAGGAATAATAGGAGGAGCAGTAAGAGTACATCCAATAGCAAGACTAGCGCTAAAAATCATGGAAGTCAAAACGGCGAGGGACCTGGCAGAGATCATGGCTGCGGTAGGACTGGCACAGAATCTAGCGGCGGTAAGAGCACTTGTAACAGAGGGAATACAGAGAGGACACA
>JALWQP010000076.1:0-321 GCA_027083045.1 Desulfurococcales archaeon | reverse complement strand
CTCCACGCCAAGAACCTTGCCGTAATGGCTGGAGCTACAGGAGACCTCATAGACAAAGTAGCACAGAAAATGATAGAAGACCAGAGAATAAGATTCGACTATGCAAAAGAACTCGTAGAGAAACTCTCCAAAGGAGAACCAATCTAGTCCTATACCACAATATTTTCCAACATTACTAAAAAATCCTAATAAGATACGTCATAGACGCTATTATACCGAGAAGTTCTGCCTACTTATCAGGTGTTTACCGGGGAGTTAACAGGCTTCTAACCTAGACAATAATACATCTAGCTGTGTTATAGCTAGAGTATAACATATCTA
>JALWQP010000075.1 GCA_027083045.1 Desulfurococcales archaeon | reverse complement strand
CCCATTTCTGCACCATAAGTCCACCAGGGCCTCGATATTAGAACGGCGTATGTGGTTCTTGCCTGAGGATACTCGCCGAAGGTCAGCTTGATCATTGGCTCCTCATGCCTCTTCCTCGGGATATATTCTATTACTTGGGCCTCGTTCGGCTCCCTGTCGCTGTTCTTCGCGAAAACATTCATTCCAAGCAGAGTATTGTTCTTATCTATGAATATCATATCGCACAAGCATGGACACCAGGTACTCCTCAAAGAAACATATATTGAAATAATCTGTATTGATTCCCATGAAATAACTATTTTTTCATATAGTATTTAACCCTACTAAGATCATTCGGCGTGTCAAGATCAAGTATTATCCCGGGGAAACACAGATCCAAAACAATGGTTTCAGACACATATTTTTTCGTCAATTCCTTCAACCCTCTCTTCTTCTCGGATATGCCTAGGATCTCAGGTATTATCTCCCGTGCAAAAAGTATTGGGTGCCCTCTCCTCCCATTATATGATGCAACTATTATCTTGTAGAGATCATGGCTTGAGATATGTTTCTCCGCCATGAACCTATACACTAGAGGGTGTATCCACGCAGTATCTCCCGGCGTAATGAAGAGGCCATCATAGTTTTTAATATTTTCCACAACATACCGTACGCCGGCCTTGACACTGCTTGACATACCAGTACGGTATTTTTCATTATATACTTCAATATAGTCTAGGCCGCTTAACACATCTATGATTTTCCCCCTCATATGTCCTGTGACCACTATTACGGGGCCGATACTTGCCTCCAAAGCATTCTCAACAGTCATCCTCACAAGAGGTTTTCCAGGCTCGTACTCGTAGAGAAGCTTGTTACCTGGAAATCTCCTGCTGAGCCCGGCTGCTAGAACTATTATGGGGTATTCTGGGGTTATCAATTATGCTCACTTATAGGTTTTTATCGAGTCCCATATATAGAATGGGTATTCGGGGCATATATGTGGAAGACGTAAAAGGATCATTACGTGCTTATTCTTATAGATCCTCCGAATAATCCACCTTTCTTAATTACGAATACCAGTCTGCCACGCCAATACCTAGCTACTTGCTTATATACTCTCTTGAAAACAGATTCCACATCAGCTATCTTCCAAGAATCCTTTGTAGGAGTGAAGATTATTTCTAGCCCCCCATCAGGCGTCGCCCTGAAAGTAACCGATTTAACTGTGACATCATCTTTATTGGCGAGTATGATTGATTCGCCCGCTATACGGGCGGCGTATATGTCTTCCCTCTGTTCGAGCACAAGTTCTCTGCGGTAGTCGCCGAAACTTATCCCCAGTTTTGCCCTTACAGGATAACCATAAGCCTCGACATACTTCGAGAACAAAGCATACAACATTACTTCGGGGTCGAGCCACGGGGTTACGGGCTCCATTAAAGCATCTATTAAGCACGTATTTCTCTCTCTTTTGATCGTTATGGCTATGGGTGTGAAGCCCAAATCTATAAGAATATTCTTCATTTCCTTCTCAAGATCAAGAATGGGTTTTCGTTGCCCCTCCCTAGCAGTTTCAGGCCCGGGCCATTCTGCGCGAGCCTGGGGAGCTGAACGCGGCTTCTCGGGCGGCCTCGATACAGGTGCTTCCGGCTTGGGCTTCTCCCTCTTTTCTGCAGGCTTTGGGGCTTGTTGACCAGGCTTCGCCGCGACGGGTTTTAGGCTTGGTATCTTTTTGTCCTTAAATATGTCAAGCAATATGTCTTCGGGGATCTTGTATACGTCGACCCATTTTGCGGTACAATGGGTTCTTAGCTTGGCGACACGATCCCATGCTTGTTCCCCGTATATTTTTTGGCCGGAAATACTCATTGTGGCCGCTATTATCATGCCTCCCAAAACATATAGTGTGGCCTCTGCTTCCTCATTGTTTTCCTCGAAACGGATCACGATCTTGTGGAAGCCTCGTGCAAGAGAGTCTATCCATTCTTTCTCGATCCACTCGCATGCCGCGGAACCGCTACGGCTCAGGACAGGTTCTTGGATCAGTGTTATCCGTGCCTTAATTAAAGCGGAATCAAATACCTTGCTTGACTCCTCTATACTAGTCAAGGCTCATTCTCTCCATATTCTATAAGGAGATGTTTTACTTCACTATGTTATCGTAGTTTAAAATATTAATTCTTATCTTGGCAATGATACACATATGGTATATAAATAACTATATATAACGACGTAATTATAAGTAGGTACATTAATATCTAATTATAGTGTCTAGAGTCTTTTGTCCCACGGCATCATTGTATGCCTGCCTCAAACCCATGAGTAGATCCTCCAAGGTAATGCCTAAGAGCGTAGAATCTTTAACGAGCTTCCTAGCCATAATAAGGGCTTCACCAAGCCTACATCCTGGTAGCTTCTTCTCAATATCATTTATCAATGTCTCGGGATAGGCGAAGAAATCACCACTTATAAAACACTTTCTTATAATACCCTGAGTATCCACTAAGAGATCGATGACTAGGGTCTTCCCAGCCCGGGATCTTATGATGCTCCTACCCCACCTCATTTTCTAAACACCCATTCTCCCTCCTTGTACTTAGCGATCAGATTCTCGGCTAGAAGCAGTTCTTCCTTGGTGTGGCGTGAGGGCTTAAGCTCTACGCCGAGGGATCGGGAGAACCCTTTCTTCAATGCCTCAAGGACCTCTGAGAGCCCCGGTCTTCTACCGATTATCTCCGACAAAGTGGTGACTCGATCCCTTATAGATGAGATGCCGTGGCTCTCCAGCTTCTCCTTAGGTGCTCTTAGGCATTGTGATAGCTTATCCAGGTCTGTCGCGTACATGAATGTGCCATGCTGAAGTAATGCTTTCTTCCTTCTAGTCTGTGCACTACCACTTATCTTCTTACCATCCACCACTACATCGTTTATGGGCTTGAACTCTGCCCTCACGCCGAAAAACCTGAGGGCATAAACTATTCCCCTACATATCCGCCGATAAGACTCAAGAATGTCTACGCCTACATCACTTATGCCTGCCACAACGCTATAGGTGACTTCTCCGGAGCCGTCATGGTATACGCTCCCGCCGCCGGTGATCCTCCTTGTCAATGGTATTCCGTGCTCCCTTATGTAGTTGAGATTAACGCTGTCCTCGACACGCTGGAAATAACCTATGGTGACACCGTCCGGCAGTATCCTGTAGAGGCGGAGAGTATTTGGTATCCTGCCCTGCTCGCGTAGCTGTAGCATCGCCTCGTCTAGGGCCATGCACCAGTACAGGTCTCCCTCATCGACTATGAGACGCCACTCAGGCAAGAAAACCACCATGCACAGGATACACCATATATGAGACGCACATAATTATTATTGCTCTTAGAACAACATGGTTGATAGGTGCTGGGGATATTGCTTATCAGGGCCTCTATCGGTAGCCAGGCAGTACTTGGGCTCATGAGCCTTAGAATGCTCGTTGCCCCCACTACGATATATCTGCTACAGTACTCGCCAACGGGATGTAGCGGGGGATGCATATATTGTCCTCAGAGCCGCAGGTATAGTGGAGACAGCGACTATGTTTCTAGGATCGAGTGGCCGCCCATAGATCTTGAAGTCGTAAAAGATGCTCTTAGAAGCCATGATAACTATTCAAGAGTGTGTATTCAATCTGTACTTAAGCCGGGCTGGATCGATGAATATATGGTTCTTGCAAGAGAGATCAGGAGATCAACGTCTAAGCCGATCAGCGCGGCGGTGAATATAATAGATCACGATAAGCTCGTAGAACTCAGAGAAATAGGCGTCGATAGAATTGGTGTCGGCCTAGATGCAGCGTCCCCGCGTGTATTCGTGGAAACCGGGAAGCCCGGAACATGGAATGCTTATTGGCGGTTTATACGTGATTCTATCAGGGTTTTCGGCGAAGACCATGTGACGGTACATATAATACTTGGTCTTGGAGAAACCGAGGAAGAAACTATCAAAACACTCATAAGGATATATAGTGAGGGAGCTAGAGCTGCCATTTTCGCGTATACCCATGCCCCGGGGACGACCAGGATCGGTGGCCGGCCAGACATATACTACTATAGGAGGATCCAGGTTCTAAACTATCTCCTCAGTAGAAGATGGAGCCCGGAAGAGCTTTTCAGAGATAACCATGTTAGGCCCGAGATAACCGAGATGATCAGAGAACACCCGTCTAAATACCTGGAAGCCGTGCTCACAAGCGGGTGCCCGGGCTGTAACAGGCCCTTCTATAATGAGAGGCCTAGAGGCCCGATCTACAATTATCCCTCCCATAAACTGCTTGATAGAGACAAGGAAAGAGTGGTCGGTGAGATCAGAAAGGCTTTCGAGATGTAGTTTCATGCCACGAAGGAGCGTCAAGGCCTACATACCAGGAAGGGCTTTTCCCTCCATAAGCATAACTGGGACGCGGTGCTGGCTTCAGTGCAGATACTGTATGGCCAGATATCTCGGGCAAATGGAGCATGTCGATACACCCGAGAGGCTATACTGGTACGCCCGACAGATAAGGAAGACTGGTGGCCGCGGAATACTGGTTAGCGGAGGCTACACATTGGATGGGAGGCTGCCTTTTAAGCCATTCCTGTCGAGCATTAAGAGGATAAAGAAGGAGCTGGGCCTGATAATCAGTATCCACCCGGGCCTCGTTGATCGTGGGGAGGCAGAGCAACTGAGAGATGCAGGCGTAGATATTGTTGACTATGAGCTTATCCTTGATGAAATGGTTATCAGGCACGTATTGGGCCTCAAGAAAACACCAGATGATTTCATCAAGTCATTCGAGCACCTTCTTAAATATGGCCCATCATACGTGGCGCCTCATTTACTGGTAGGCGCCAATTATGGCGTTGTTTCATGGGAGTATAGAGCCGTAGATCTGATTGCATCATATAAGCCGTACATGATAGTATTTCTCTCCTTAATACCGACAAAATATACTCCAATGGAAAAAGCGCCTCCACCACCGCCTAGCTCGTTCATCGAACTACTTAGATATGCCCGTGAAAAACACCCATCCTGGATCATCAGTGTAGGATGTATGAGGCCTAGACAATACAAGCTACATGTAGACCCAATCATTATTGATAAGGAATTAGCAGATAGGATAGTATTGCCTCGCCGAGAATACATCATAAAATACGACTTGGAAGTAGTGAATGCTTGTTGCTCCGTCCCGGATGAGCTACTCTACTAGCCTAGACGGGATCACAGGATAAATATGATCTTATATAATATATTAATTGAAGGAGGAACAATCCTCGGGACGGGGTCAAAGGTCTTGGTCCGCATACTCGTCCTTACAGCCAAGGATCTCTTAGAGCTACTGGAACCTAAGAGCCTCGTTGACGCCGTAGCACAGGCCTTTAAGAAGTACAGCAAGGGAGAAACAGTCACGCCACCACGAACAGTATTCTATGTCGAGGGTAACTGGTGGGGAATAATGCAGAGCTATGTACCGGGACAGGGAGTCGGCGTTAAAGTCGTGAATATAATACCATCTAATAGGGAAAGAGGCCTCC